>JAYVDN010000721.1:0-2102 GCA_043749385.1 Polaromonas sp. | reverse complement strand
TAGCCAACGGAACTCCCCATGACCAACCGCGTTCTCGCCCATACCGGCGCTACCTACCCCATCGTGCAAGCCCCCATGGGCTGGATAGCGCGCACGCAGCTGGCCAGCGCGGTGTCGCGCGCTGGGGGCTTGGGGGTGATTGAAACCTCGTCGGGCGAGACGGAGAACTGCCAGGCCGAGATCCGCAAAATGGCGGCACAAAAATTGCCGTTTGGCGTGAACCTGCCGATCCGGTTTTTAAAAGACGATGCGATGCTGAATTTTGTCTGCGCATCGGGGGTGAAGTTTGTCACCACCTCGGCGGGCAGCCCGGCCAAGTTTATTGCGCCGCTCAAGGGCGCGGGCATTACCGTGTACCACGCGGTGCCCACGGTGGACGCGGCCATGAAGTGTGTGGACGCAGGCATTGACGGCCTGGTGGTGGAAGGCGGCGAAGGGGGCGGCTTTAAAAACCCGGAAGAAGTATCTACCCTGGTGCTACTGCAAGCCATCCGTGCGCGCTGCGATGTGCCGATGATTGCCGCAGGCGGCATCTGCGATGGGCGCGGCATGGCAGCGGCGTTTGCACTAGGGGCCGAGGGCATCCAGATGGGCACGCGTTTTGTCAGCTGCGCTGAGAGCCCGGTGCACGGCAACTACAAAAACGCGATAGTCGAAGCCAAAGAGACCGGCACCCTGGTGCTGAACAAAAAGTCCACCCCTTGCATCCGCGCCCTCAAGTCGCAACGCACGCTGGCCATTTACGAAGAAGGCGTGATGTCGTTTGAAGCCATGCGCGGCATTCAAGACCTGTATTTTGGCGGCGACCTGGAAGCCGCGCCTGCGCTAGCGGGGCAGACTGCGGGCTTGATCGACTCCATCAAAACTGCGCAGCAAATCATTGACGATACGGTGGCGGAGTTTTTTGCGATTACGCGGCGGTTGGGGGCGATGGGGCAGGGGAGGGTGTTTGGTTAAAGGCGTTGCGCTCGGTTAGCGTACCGTGTACGCGCGCTCATGTGCGGCAAGTCGCTATCGTTTTGCTAGCTGCTTACGCTATTATTTATTGGCTTACAGCCTGATTTAATACAAATTTCGGGTTGCAAATTCACTTGTACGCATCTCGCCCAGCCGCGCGCCTGCCTGCTCCACCTGCGCTTGGCAGTCGTAAGGCACATCTACATCGTCCGCATCAGGGTGCCAAGCCAGCGGATCAGCCAACAGGTCGGCCAGCGCCCATGCGGGTGGAAGAGCCCGCAGGCCGTAGGTGTTGAACTTGGCCTGCTTGGCCTGGAGAATTGCCACGGTTTTAAACCAACTAAGCGGTTTGGGATGCAGGGCAACACCGCTGAGTTGCACATAGCTGCGGCGCTTTTCTACGGCGATGTGCAGCTGCTGCGGAATCTGCGTGATCCAGCCTGCGTTGTGTAGCACGGATTCGCCCATCAGCATGGCGCTGGGGTAGGCCATGAGCAGTGCGCCGATGCGGTGCTCGTCTGCGGCTAATGGGTTGGCCAGCAAGTTAAAGTAAATGCCACTGCGCGGCCCGGCCTGCTCTACCCAAGCCTTGGCCTTCCAGCGCGTGAGGGTGGCCAGCACGGTGGGCTTGGGCATACCCATCAGGCGGCTTAACGTATTGACGTTGAAGACTTCGGGCAGGTTTTTTAGACGCTCTAGCGCGCCTACGTAGGGGGCAGTCATGGCGTGGGCTGGGTGGGTGGCACGCGCCGCAGGTCCACGCTGTTAGGGGCAACGGCATCTACGTTGTCTACCGCGTCGGCCACGGCTTGCAGGGCGAAAAAGACGTAGTCCACCATCTGCGTGATGCCATCGGGGTACAGAGAATTCCACAGACTTGCGGGCAGCCAACGCTTGAGGTCTGGGTTGGCTTTGGCGATGATACTTTGGCGATCGTTAGTCAAAAATTTACGCAAGGCGTTGGATGGCGTTAGGCCGTCTATGGGCGTGTAGGCCTGGATGTTGTGCAAAAACTGCCGGGCGGCGCTACGCACGTTAATCTGCGCGCTGGACTGGGTGCCAATCCACCATAGGTCGTACACGTCGCGCCATTTTAGATAGGGCCGCGTGGCAAAGGCGGTGAGCTTGTCTGCGTAGGCTGTCTC
>JAYVDN010000720.1:0-8332 GCA_043749385.1 Polaromonas sp. | reverse complement strand
CCGCACCCAACACCCCTGCTGACGCCGCCAAAGACACCGGCAAAGTCAGCAACTTCCTGCGCCAAATCATCGAGCATGACCTGGCCGCAGGCACCTACGCCACCCGCCGCTGGGCAGGCAGCCCCGGCGACGCAGCGCACCACGCCGCTGGCGCGCCAGACGCAGCCAAAATCCGCACCCGCTTTCCGCCCGAGCCCAATGGCTACCTGCACATTGGCCACGCCAAAAGCATTTGCCTCAACTTTGGCCTGGCCAAGGACTACGGCGGCGTGTGCCACCTGCGCTTTGACGACACCAACCCCGAAAAAGAAGACACCGAGTACGTCCACGCCATCATCGACACCGTCAAATGGCTAGGCTTTAACTGGAACGGCGCACCAGATGCCGCGCCCTACCAAGCCAGCGACTACTTCGGCTTTATGTACAGCGCTGCTGAATACTTGATCGAAGCCGGCCTGGCCTACGTAGACGAACAATCCGCTGACGATATGCGCGCCAACCGAGGCGACTTTGGCAAACCCGGCGTTAACAGCCCGTACCGCAGCCGCACGCCTGCCGAGAACCTGGCCCGATTCAGAGAGATGAAAGACGCCCAGCACCCCGATGGCAGCATGGTGCTACGCGCAAGAATAGACATGGCCAGCCCCAACATCAACCTGCGCGACCCCGCCATCTACCGCATCCGCCGCGCCACGCACCACCACACCGGCGACACCTGGTGCATCTACCCCATGTACGCCTACGCCCACCCTATTGAGGACGCGCTAGAAAACATCACCCACAGCATATGCACCCTGGAGTTTGAAGACCAGCGCCCCTGGTACGACTGGCTGCTGGCCCGACTGGTAGAAGGCGGCCTGCTAGCCAGCCCCCCGCCCCACCAATACGAGTTTGCCCGCCTCAACCTCACCTACGTAGTCACCAGCAAACGCAAGCTGGCCCAGCTCGTCAACGAAGGCAAAGTAGCGGGCTGGGACGACCCCCGCATGCCCACCATAGTAGGCCTGCGCAGGCGCGGCTACACACCCGAGGCACTGCACCTGTTTACCGACCGCATAGGCGTAAGCAAAGCCGACAGCTGGATCGACTACAGCACGCTAGAAGGCGCGCTGCGCGACACGCTAGACCCTACCGCCAAACGCGCCATGGCCGTGCTAGACCCCATCAAACTCGTCATCACCAACTGGGAAGAGGCCTTCGGCAGCGCCACCCACCTAGAGCCCTGCACCGCCCCCGTGCACCCCCATTTGCCTGAGCTAGGCAAACGCACCTTCAACATAGGCAAAGAAGTGTGGATAGAGCGCAGCGACTACGAAGAAGTGCCCAGCAAAGGCTTCTTCCGCTTATTCCCAGGCAACAAAGTACGCCTGAAATACGGCTACGTGATAGAAGTAGAAGGCGCAGACTACGCCCCCGACGCAACCCCAGACGCTATCAAGTCAGGAGCTGCTCCCGCGATATTAATAAGGGCTAGAGTCCTAAAAGACACCAAAAGCGGAACCCCCGGCAGCGACGCAGTCAAAGTCAAAGGCGTAGTCACTTGGGTAGCCGTGGCCGACGCCGTGCAAGCCGAAGTGCGCCTGTACGACCGCCTGTTCAAAGACGAACACCCCGACGCAGGCGGCAAAGACTTCTTGGCAGCGCTGAACCCGGACAGCCTCAAAGTCATCACCGCCTACGTAGAGCCGTCGCTCGGCGCAGGCGGCGCGATAGCTGCGCAGTCCGACGACAAGTTTCAGTTTGAACGGCACGGGTACTTTGTGGCGGATCGCAAAGACCATGGGGCGGGGAAAGCGGTGTTTAACAAGATTACTGGATTGAAAGACACTTGGAGTAAATGAAATTACTTTAACTGTGGCTTAGACAAGATGGAAAGTCGATCAATCAGCTCGTGCAAACGCGTGCTTGGGTTTAACTCGTCATCTAGTATGGCCTGCTCAACTGAGCGTCTGGCATGCAAGTGCGCAGTATCAAGTTTTTCAAACAAGTCAACGAAAAGATTACCTTTATAGCCCTTTGCGTAATTTGCCATCCCTGGCTTTAGCACCAAGTCTTTTATGACTCTATCTGCTGCTGATACACCTCCCACGCTTACATAGGGGGCTCTCGAAAAATCAAAATGGATAAGCAGCCAATATTCAAAACATGGGTACGATGGAATTACTTGAACTTTCGCTGAACCTTTGGACAACGCTAAAGCCTCATCCCATTTTTTATGAGAATCACGATCAACCACACAATAAACTTCTTCAAAATCGCGCTCGCGCTTAACGGCCTCAGTCACAATTCCTAAAGGGTCAGTATGTCCACAGTGAGCAAACTCAACCAAAGCAAAAGAGCGATAGTGCCTGGAAGCATCTTCAAGGTAGTTTTTTCCTGATTTAGTGTCCTCACACAACACCAGAACTCTTGGCTGAGGACGAAATCTAGCTGGATGTCGACTAAATGATTTAGCTCCACGACTCACGCTCAAGCCCTCTTGATAATGGGTAGAGCACGATAGCGTCCTTCGTAGTATCTTTTCTCGATATCTTCGCCTTCACGACCTTCAAAATCATGAATGGACCGGAACTGTGTTGCCCCATTCTCGTCACGTTCGGTGAGCCAATACTGATCTCTACGCAGCACCTTTAGATCCATAAGGTGTGTGTCATGCGTAGTGAAAATCAGTTGCGAGTCTTGAGATTTTTTTATAAAACTCACAACCAATGCTTCAACGATTTTGGGGTGCAAACTACTATCAAATTCATCGACCACAAGAATCCGATGGGTACGATCCGTAGATTTTGAACGTTTCCCTATCTCCAGCGAAAGCACAACTGACAGCCAAGGCAAGGAAAATCCAATTAAATTTTTCGTACCATCTGATTCATCCTCAATATCAAAATCTGCCAAACCTAAAGCTGTTTCATGAGTCAATACCGTTTCAAACTTAGAAATCTTGAGAGCCGCAGCTAGATCATTGGCTGTTTTATTTTGATATTCCTGAGTATTCAAATTTCTTGATTTAATAGTTGTAATAGGAAGATCGACTTCACGGAGTAAATCAGAGACCATTTTTCCAGCCAAACTCGAATCAGCAATTAGTTTCTCTGTAGCCTTCCGAAAATCCTTCATTGAATGCTCGACAGTGAAGGCGGCACCAGAAAGCCATGAAAAAGGAAGGCCCAGTTGCTTTAAGCTTTCACTGCTATTTGCTACTGCCTGTGATATGAATAAAACCTTTGAATTAGTCAATTTCGACCAAATACCGTGCAACTCTTTCTCGCCATCTAAAAAGTGTCCGAATTCATAAATATCCGCTCCATTTACATATTTTCTTGCATACAACAATTCCTCTTTGCCACGAGGAAACATCGTTAATCGCTCCTCAACTATTCGTTGTTCAGTTGCTGCCAACTCAAACATGTACCGACAATTCAGATGAACAAAATGCACCTCGAAGCGGCTAGGCTCGTCTTTCAATAACGCATCAAATCGAAAAGCAGCTACAGGCAATTTGACCTCATCAACACCTGGCTTCAATGCGGTAAATTTTTGAATAACACCTATTGCGCGAATTAAATTACTTTTACCAGACGCATTCGGCCCATAAATGGCAACAACCTTCAGCAATGGGGGTAACTTCTCGCCATCTGCATCTGGTAAAAATACATTCTCTCGCTTTTTTAGGCGTGGTGCCGCAACCATAGATAGAGTCTGTCGCTCCCTAATGGATCTGAAGTTACTGACAGAGAACTCGATCAACATACAAAAAATCCGTAGCTGATTGAGAAATTAAACGAGGATAGAGTTTGAAACATAGATGAATTGCAGTTTTTTCGCATTTGACCACATTTTATGCTTCTGCGGTGGTTGGGTTCACAATTAGTCTTCTGAGTTACAACTCCGTGGATAAAGTGATAGCCATAGACACCTACCCTTTAGTCTCTGCTGCTCGACTTTTTTCAAACGCCTCGCCCTCAAACCATCCAAATCTACCTCCCCGCAGGCGACCCGCGCGGGATGCGGGTCGCCGAGATCACTACTCGGATTGTTCGGGTGGTGGAGGTGCCGCGCAGCCAACTGGCTGAGTTTTTGAAGATGCCCGAAGCCTTAAGGTGGGCGTGTATTTTTTGATCGGCGAGCTGTCTGAGTCTGGCCTGCCGCGTGTATATATTGGCCAGTCTGGCAACGTGGGCAAGCGGCTGGTGCAGCACAACCAAGACACCGACAGAGGCAAAGATTTTTGGAACCGGGCGCTGGTGGTGGTGTCGCTCACCAACAGCATGACGCAAACGCGCGCGTTATTTTTGGGCTGGGCGCTTCAGCCTGGAGAACGGCAACGCGGGCGCGCGGCCCCACACGCCCGCACCGCTAGAGGCCGACTGCCACGAGATCCACGAGACCGCCGCCACTCTGCTGGCCACGCTGGGCCAGCCGATTTTTGAGCCACTGACCAACGCGGCCACTGGCAGGGGGACAAAGAGCTGTTCTACTGCAAAGGCTCGGGCGCGGATGGGGCGGGCGAATACACCACCGAGGGCTTTGTGGTGCTCCAGGGCTCCAAACCGCGCTTGGACAGCGTGCCATCCATCCAGCCATCGCAAGAGCGCATACGCCAACAACTGGCCGCCGAGGGCATCATGGCGGCGCAGGGCGGCGTGTACGTCTTTACCCGTGACCACCTGTTCGCCAGCCCCAGCATGGCCGCCGTGGCACTGATGGGCCGCTCTGCCAACGGTTGGTCTGAATGGAAGACCCCGCAAGGCCAGACGTTGGATGAAGTGAAGCGGCAGGCGGTGGCGATTGCGGACTAAAGACACTACGCTTTTTGTAGCTGCTCCCGAGATATTCTATTGGGCTAGCGGCTGATTAGCCTATTAAAAAGTGCCAAAAAATGCCCTTGCAAGCCTGTTTTTGCCGGGGCATTCACTTTTTTAGCGTTTCGACGGCTTGAAAATGGCGATTTTTAGCGGTTTTTAATGCACTAATCGGCCTGCAGACCAATAGAATATCGCGGGAGCAGCTACGAGAGTGATAGCGCATTAAATTGCAACTTAAGCCGTATGGCGGCGCGTTGGGCGTATAGGCAATGCGCGCTACAGCGCCAATGCGATGGTGACTACGTGCTAAATTTAAGAGATTTCGCGGCGAGCGGCGTATTACACTTATCCCCATGCGTCCCTCTGAAGCCCTGTCCCTGCACCGTACTCGCATCCGCGAGATTGCGCTAAGCCACCGCGTGAGCGGTGTGCGGGTGTTTGGCTCTGCCCTGCATGGTGACGACGTAGCGGGCAGCGACCTTGACCTGCTGGTAGAGCCCACAGCGCAAACCACGTTACTTGATATTGGAGCTATTCGGTTCGAGCTGAAAAACCTGCTGGGCATGGATGTGGATGTGCTGACACCAAACAGCCTGCCCGCCAGCTTTCGCGCGCAGGTGCTGCGCGAGGCTGTGCCTGTGTGAGCCTGGCGCACCCGCCCTACACGTAATGGAAAGAACTACGTAAATGCCACTAACAGAGAAAGAACTTTTGGCACGCGATGCGAAGCGAGACATCGGCGCCGAGCTGTTGCTGGCGGCGCGCCAACTGAGAGAAGGGGAAAGGCAAAGTGGTGGCGCGCATAGCTGTGCCAGCGGTAACGGTTGCGCGCATGAAGTTGGGCCTGTCGCAGGCCGACTTTGCCAACCTGCTGGGCGTGTCGGTGCGTACCCTGCAAGACTGGGAGCAAGGCCGCAGACAACCCTCTGGTGCGGCGCGTACATTAATCACCATTGCAAAGCAGCAGCCCAAGGTGCTCAAGCAAGTGTTTAAAGATTTGGCTGAAGCCGAATAAACCCAAGAACGGTGGCGCGATGAAGTCTGTTTACTTTGAAGATGACGACATTTTGCAAATTCGCGTAGCCGACAAACCCATCGTGCGCGAAGTGTCACAAGGCTGGCACACCAACATCAGCTACGCAGAAGACGGCACCATTGTTGAGATTGTGTTGCTGGATGCCAAAAAAGAAGGCCTGCTGCCGATTGAGTTGAAAAAAGCGGCAGGCGGTGGAGATTGCGGATTAAAGACACTATTTTTTTCATAGCTGCTACCGCAATATTCTATTGGGCTAGCGGCCAATTTCTCTAATAACTAGTGCTTTACAGGCGCCGCCTTGCGTCTGACGTGCACATGCACATAGCTTGAGCCGTCCCCCGTTGGCACTTCTTTCACCTCCAGATATCCCTGCTTGCGCCTGAGCTCACCCAGCTTGGTGACGCCGTAGTTGCGCGGGTCAAACGACGGGTGATTGCGGGTGAGCTGGATACCCAATGCGGATAGCGATGACCAGCCCGGCCTCGCGGATGCGGGTGGCCAGTCGGGTGAAGTCGCTGTCGCTGGAGACGAGGCAAAAGCCGTCTACGCTGCCGGTGTGCAGCACGTCCATGGCGTCGATGATGAGCGAGGCGTCGGTGGAGTTTTTACCGGTGGTGTAGCTGAACTGCTGGATGGGCTGAATGGCCATTTTGTGCAGCACTTCTTTCCAGCCCTTCAGGTTGGTCGTGGTCCAGTCGCCATAGGCGCGCTTGATAGTGGCGGTGCCGTAGCGCGACACCTCGGCCAGCAGCTCTTGGATGACGGACGCCTGCGCGTTGTCAGCGTCTATCAGCACAGCGAGTTTTTGGTTGTTGTTGCTGGCCATGGGGGCTCCTTTTGGTTTTTTAATCTTACTGGGTGCGGGCAGATTGGACTGCGCTGAGCCAAATTATCAGAATTTCTCGAAAATTGGATTCCTTGGTGGCAGACAAATTACAAACCAGGGTGCTTGTCTGACATACAGCGGTGCGCAATCGGTGTCCAATCGACTTGATTCAGGAGCCCATCATGACGCAACACGCCACTATCGTCGACCACATTACCTACACGCCGGGCGACGGCGCCCCGGTGGTGATCCCCAAAGGCCCGGTTGAGATCGAGCTGGCAGCCGACAGCGCCACACTCAGCTGGACTGCAGACAATGGCGCAGCGGGCCTGACAGCCATTCCACTTACGCTGTACACGTTGTACGTAGAGCAAAAAAGAATCACGCTACACACCTAGCACGCGCGGCGCTTTGGCGGCAGGTGGCGCTGTTGCGCCTGGGCAGCACTTCATGGCATGCGGTTTGTTGGGGCGCAGCGCGGAGGCGGCGACAATGATGGTTTCATTTGCCCGAGGCACTCTCCATCTTTTGGAACCCACACCATGGCTCAAACTGCAATGCAACCCGATGCTATCCTCCACTTTTGGTTTGAAGAACTCACCGAAAAGCAGCATTTCGCCAAAGACGCGGCGCTGGATGCGCTGATAGCGCAGCGCTTTGGTGCGCTGCTGGAGAGCGCGGCGCGGTGCGAGCTGTTTGGCTGGCGGGCAACGCCTGCGGGGCGGCTGGCCGAGGTGCTGGTGCTAGACCAGTTTTCGCGCAACGTGTGGCGGGGCACCCCGCGCGCCTTTGCGCAAGACGCGCTGGCGCTGTGCCTGGCGCAAGAGATGGTGCTGCGTGGAGACGATGCGCAGTTGCCCGTGGCGCAGCGCCTGTTTGCCTACATGCCCTATGTGCACAGCGAGTCGCAGCTGGTGCACCAAGAGGCGCTGCGCCTGTTTGACCAGCCGGGCCTGGAGGACAACCTGCGATATGAAAGGCTCCACCTGGCCATCTTGGAGCGCTTTGGCCGCTACCCGCACCGTAACGCTATTCTTGACCGCGCGTCTACGCCGCAAGAGCTGGCGTTTTTGCAGGAGCCTGGTTCGGGGTTTTAGGGTGCGTAGGTTGGTAACAGCTTGGCTATGCACCACTACTTTTTTTATAGCTTCTCCCGCGATATTCTATTGGGCTAGAGGCCTAAGATGCTTGTAATATCTGCTAGATGCCCAACGCATCAAACACGCGAATAGCTGCATACGCATCGTTCGCCGCATACACCAGTTGCGCCTCGGTCAGGCGCAGGTTGGCCCAGTTGCTGGTGGCGGCTTTTTTGGACTTGATAAAACGTTTGCCAAATAGCACCGCTACCGCGCCTTTGACACCCATGTCTTTGCGGTAGCCTCGCTCTCTGAAAATAGTGTTCAGCTCCAGCACACCAGCGGGCTCTACGCCCAGTTTGCTGATGATGCGTTTACGGTCGTCGCCCAAGCCAAAACCGGCTTTGGTAATGCCTTGCAGCTCTAGCAGCTGGGCCACCACGGCGCGGCAGTGCGGGTCATGCAGCTGGAACACCCAAGCCTGCTCGGCGGTGGACAGCTGCACAATGTGCGGGCCGTCGGATACCTCGCCTACTTTGAAGGTGGGTTTGGATTCGGTGTCAAAGCCCCAAGCGGGAGAGTCTGT
>JAYVDN010000719.1:0-4046 GCA_043749385.1 Polaromonas sp. | reverse complement strand
TCGCGGGAGCAGCTATCAATAATGTAGTCAATAGTATGCTGTCAAGGCACTGGGCTACCGGCCCCGGCACGGTAGCAGCGCTGGTGCAGCATGGCGTGCCCTTGGCGCAAATTGATGCACCCGATGCCAACGCAATGCAGTGGGACAGCGAGGCATTATGGCAAAGTGTGGCTGGGCAAATCAAACCCGGTAGCGCAGTATTGATCCTGCGTGGCACCGACGTGGGCACCCCCAGCGCCAGCCGCGACTGGCTGGCCAACCGGGTGCGCGCAGCTGGCGGTGCGGTAGCGTTTGCCGCTGTGTACGAGCGCCGCGCGCCCCAGTTCAGCACTGCCCAGCTTGCCTGGGCACAGCAGGCCGCAAGGGATGGCAGCGTGTGGGTCTTTAGCAGCTCACAAGCCGTTACGCATTTACCTGCTGTGGAAGGCGGCTGGCAGCGTGCCCGATGCATAGCCACCCACGAGCGCATCGCCCAAGCCGCGCGCGCCAAGGGCTTTGCTGTTGTTTGCACGTCACGCCCCACTATGGAAGACGTGGTGCGGTCTATAAAATCCATGCCATGACCGAGCCCCTTAGCGCCCCCAGCACCCCAGCCGCAGCCCCAGCTGCACGGGTGGCAGTGCGCGCTGGTGTGTCTAAGTTAACTGTTTTTTTGATAGCTGCCTGCGCGATTGCCTTGGGCTCCTGCGGCATGTTGTGGGTAAAACTGAGCCATATTCAAGAGACCCTTGCCCGGCAAAGCGCCGATGCTACGGCTTTGTCGGTCGAGGCCAAAACCTTGGCGAAAGCGGCGCAAGACGCTGTGCGTGAAACCGCGTCGCGCCAAACCGTGATGGAGGCCAAGGTGAGTGAGGCGGCCATGCAGCGCAGCCAGCTCGAAGAGCTGATGAAAAGCCTGTCCCGCTCGCGCGATGAAAACCTGGTGGTAGACATCGAATCAGCGCTGCGCCTGGCCCAGCAGCAAGCCAGCCTTACAGGCAGTGTAGAGCCGCTGTTGGCCGCTCTGCGCAGCGCTGACCAGCGGATTGCCCGCGCAGCCCAGCCGCGCTTGAACCCTCTGCTGCGCGCCATCAACAAAGACATAGAACGCATCAAAGCGGCCCCTCTGGCCGATACCCCCGGTTTGCTGGTCAAGCTAGACGAACTCATCCGCTTGGTGGACGAGCTGCCGCTGGCCAACGCGGTGGCGCCGCCGAGCAATGCTGCGGGGGTCAAAGCCGCCATAGCCAACAAACCTGCAGGCAAACCCGCCGTGGGCGCCAGCAGTGCCAGCGCAGCCGCCGCCAGCCAGCCAATCAATACATTAGCCCCCTGGCCGCAATGGCTGCAAAACATAGCCGGTGCCGTGCGCGACGAAGCACGCGGCCTGGTGCGCGTGAGCCGCATTGACCTGCCCGAGGCCGCGCTGCTGTCGCCAGAGCAAAGCTTCTTTGCGCGCGAGAACCTCAAGCTGAAAATTTTGAACGCCCGCCTGGGTCTGCTGGCCCGCCAGGTAGATGCCAGCCGCGCCGACCTGGAGCAGGCCTCGGGCACCCTCACACGCTACTTTGATGGCAACGCCCGCAGCACCCAGCAGGCGCAAGCCGTGTTGGCGCTCTTGCAGTCGCAAGTCAAAATTATCGAGCTGCCGCGCATTGACGATTCATTGGCCGCGCTCACTACCGCAGCGGCTGGCCGCTAGCACACTACAAGCCCACATCCATGCGCGCCGCTTTGTGGTTTTTAGCTATTTTTGCCGCAGCGGTCGGCGTGGCGCTGTTTGCATCGCAGCCCGATGGCACGGTGACCCTGTTTTGGCCACCGCACCGGGTAGACATATCGCTTAACTTGGTGCTGCTGTTGCTGCTAGGCGCCTTTGTGCTGCTGCATTTTGCACTGCGTGCGATTGCCGCCCTGCTAGAGCTGCCCACGCGTGCCAAGGCATGGCGCGCTACACAGCGCGAGCGCGCCATGCACACCGAGCTGAACGATGCAATAGCCCACCAACTGGCCGGGCGCTTTAGCCGCGCGCGCAAGCTGGCCGAAACCTCGGCACAGCACGCCGCCAACCTGGGCAGCGCAGTGCCCCAGACTTCCCAAGTCAAAGTGATGGCCCATCTGCTAGCCGCCGAGGCCGCCCAGTCGTTGCAAGACTCCTCTGGGCGTGATGCACAGGTGCGCGCCGCGCTAGACGTAGCGCTGCCCAAAAGCGCCGCCCATATCCATGAAGGCGTGCACCTGCGCGCCGCCCGCTGGGCGCTAGATGACCGCGACCCTGCCGCCGCTCTGAAGCGTCTGGATACTTTGCCGCAAGGCACTCAGCGCCGTACCATCGCCTTGCGCCTGAAGCTGCGTGCCGCGCGCCAGGCCCACCGCAACGCTGAAGCGCTAGACACCGCTCGCCTGCTGGCCAAGCACGGCGCATTTTCCCCCGCCGCCGCGCAAAGCATGGTGCGCAGCCTGGCCACCCATACGCTCACCGATGCACATGACGCACAACAGCTCATGCGCGCTTGGGACAGCCTGACCGTCGCAGAGCGCGCACAGCCCGAGGTTGCCACCCACGCCGCATTGCGCTTGGTCAATGTGTCGGCCAACACCCCCGAAGCCAGCGCCCATCAGGAGCGCGCCCGGCAGTGGCTGCAAACCGCATGGGACAGCTACCCCAGCCTGGGCGACAGTGCTCAAAGCCGCTTGGTGCAGGCCCTGGAAGCCACCTTTGATACCATCGACACCGCCTGGCTAGGCAAGATAGAAGCCGCCCAACGCCAGCTTCCCCGTGACGGCCGTTTGCAGTACCTGGCCGGCATGGCCTGCATGAAGCGCGAGCTGTGGGGCAAAGCGCAGCAGCTGTTGACGGTGGCTACTGAAGATTTGAAAGATGAGCCACTCAAGCGCTTCGCCTGGCGCGCGCTGGCCCAGCTGGCTGAAAATCGCGGGGATACGGCAGCGGCTACCAATGCGTGGAGAAGTGCTGCGGGAGGTTGATGGGTATTTTTAACACTCTTATTTTCATAGCTGCTCCCGCGATATTCTAAAGGGCTGCAGCCCGATTAGTATCTTAAAAATGCCTCCAAACAGTCCATTTTCGGGGTTTTTATGGTTGCTCATGCCGTTGGCAGCTTTTTGAAAGCCCTTAAATTATGCGAATTTTTGTACCTGTGTGAATTTTTCGGGCGTACGTGATTTTTCACGCGCTTACCACCCACTACAAACCACACCGAGCCAAAAAAAACCGCCTGCGCAAACGCGAGGCGGTTTTTTTGGGGTGTGCCGCGCTTACTGTTGCTGCTGCGCTGCTGCTTCAAACGGCAACTGCATGTTGCGCAGATCTCGCTTGGTCTCTACCAACACCAAGGGCGCGTTGTCAATGGCTACGGCGGGTGGGCGCTCACGAGGAACGTGCACGGGCTTGGGCTCGGCGGCGATCTGGGCTTGCACGGCGGCGATCTTGTCGGGGTTTGAATTGACCCACTGTAGACCGGAGCTGCTGGCCACTTGCGCCATGTCAGCCAAAGGCAACGCGTAGCTGCTTACTTTGGGCATGTTCTGCGTAGCACCATTGTTGTTGGCAGGTGCCGCTGGGGTGCTCTGAGCTGCAGGCTTGACAGCCGGAACCGGAGCTTGCACTGGGGCAGGTGCATAGACTTGCGCAGGTGCTTGGCTGGCCGCCAGATTTGCCGACGGTACGCCGTTTTCAGCTGCTGCTGGCGCGTAGTTTGCTTCGGTTGCACCTTGGTTGTTGCCCGAACCGTCGCCATCCGTGCGTTCACGGCGTTCGCCGCGCTCGCCACGGTCACGGCCGTAGCGGTCACGCGAGCGGCGCTCGCGCGGTTCGCTACCATCAGCTCGGCGCTCGCCATCGCGGCGCTCATCGGGGTTGCCTTGGCGCTCATTGCGCTCGGCTTGCTGGGCTTCGTTGCCCATGTCTGTACCTTGCGCGTTGCCTGCCACAGCCATTGCGGCTGTGGCGCCTACAGCACCTGCTGCTATACCGGCGCCGGCCATGTCCGCACCGCCGCCATCGGCTTGGTTTGTGCGCTGCTCGTTGCGTGGAGGGCGCTCGC
>JAYVDN010000718.1:0-6287 GCA_043749385.1 Polaromonas sp. | reverse complement strand
CTGGCCAAAAAGCTGGACGCCATCGTCATCATCGGTGCACCGCAAACCGCCGCTGTACAACTGCTATTGGATAAGCCCGAAGTTCAACTGGTGTCCATTGAACATGCCGAGGGCATTGCCCGCAGGCTGCCCTACTTGTCGCTGGTGACGCTCAAAGCTGGCTCTGTGAACCCGCAGCGAGATCTGCCTGCACAAGATATCACGCTGCTTTCCACCACAGCAAACTTGATCGTGCGAGATGACTTGCATCCTGCCTTGGCTTACCTTTTGCTGGAAGCGGCGCGGGACGTGCATAAAGGCGCTACCCTGCTCAATAAACCAGCCGAGTTTCCCAACCCGCGTGGTACCGATTTTCCTCTGGCCAATGAAGCCCAGCGCTACTACAAAGATGGCCGCCCCTTCTTGCAACGCTACCTGCCCTACTGGGCGGCCAATGCTTTGCAGCGCTTGCTGCTCATCATCGTCCCGCTCCTGGCGATTGCCATACCCATCATCAAGGCCATTCCTGGTCTGCTGAATTTCAAAGAAAAAAACCGGCTGTACCGGCGCTATGGCGTACTGCTGGATTTAGAGCGTGATTTGCGGGCACGCCAGTTGACAGCGGCAGAAATTGTCGAGGCCTCAGCAAAACTGGACCAAGTGGAGCAAGACATCAGTGAAATGAAATTTTCACTCGATTTCACTGACCGTATTTACACCCTCAGACAGCACGTAGACTACGTGCGCATGCAATTGCAAAAAGAAAAGGACGGACTAGTCGCATGAAAATTATCATCACCGGTGGCGCTGGATTTTTAGGTGTTCGGCTGGCCCGCACCTTATTGGCCAAAGAGTCTCTGAGCATGAACGGGCAAGCGGCCCAGCGTATCACCCGCATCACCTTGGCAGACCGCGCGCCACCACCAGCCGACCTGGCAGCTGATCCGCGCATTGAGGTCGTGACGGGGGACTTGAACGCGTTACTGACCCCACCTTCGGCAGGCTCCAGTACGCCCAACTTGATTGCCTCTCGCGCAGATACCGCTTTGGTGTACCACTTGGCCGCCGCTGTAAGTGGCGAATGCGAAGCTGATTTTGACTTGGGTATGCGCAGCAACTTTGCCGCCACGCACGCGCTGCTAGAAGCCTGCCGCGCACTCCATACGCAACCTATGCTGGTGTTTGCCAGCTCCCTGGCCGTGTTTGGTCAAACGCCACTGCTGCAACTGCCCGAATGGGTCACCGACACCACCTTGCCCACACCCCAATCCAGTTACGGCATTCAAAAATTCATTGGCGAGCAGATGCTGGCCGACTTTGGCCGCAAGGGTTTTGTCCAGGCGCGCAATGTGCGCCTGATGACAGTCAGCGTGCGACCGGGCAAACCCAATGGCGCGGCCTCCAGCTTCTTCAGCGGCATGATCCGCGAGCCTTTGGCGGGCGTGGTATCGGTCGTGCCCGTGGCGGCCAGCACGCAGGTGGCCTTGTCGTCCCCTGGCCGCACCATCGAGGGCTTGGTGCGCGCCGCCGAGGCCAGTAGCCAAGACTGGGGCCCGTTGACTGCCATGAATATGCCGGCCATGACCACCAACGTGGGTGCGATGGCCGAGGCGCTCCAATCCATCGGCGGCAGCAAGCCCCACGCCCTGCTCCAATGGCAGATTGACCCGGTCATTGAACGCATCGTAGCCACGTGGCCTACCCGCGTGGCGTCACCCCGCGCGAACGCGCTCGGGCTGCACGCAGATGCCAGTTTTGACGACGTAGTGCGTGCCTACATCAGCGAAAACCCCCAGGCTGTTTTAACGTAAAGCGTGCATACTGAAGAGTCTTTTACTCTGTCGGAGACTCTCGTATGAAACTCAACCGCTTATTTTTCGCAGCCGCTTTGGCTATCGGTTTTGTGGCCAGCGCCGCGGCGCAAACCACCATGAGAATCAGCATTTCAGTGGCCCAAAACTCGCACCAAGGCGTCGGCATCGACGTGTTTGCCAAAGAAGTGGAAAAACGCACCGGTGGCCGCTACAAAGTTCAAACCTTCTACTCTGGCTCTTTAGGCGGCGAGCGCGAATCGATTGAAGCAGTGCAACTGGGCACCCAAGAACTCACCTTCACCTCCACTGGCCCAGTGCCCAACTTTGTGCCCGAAGCGCGTATCTTGGACATCCCGTTTTTGTTCCGCGACAAGGCCCATGCCCGCGCAGTCTTGGATGGCCCGATTGGGCAAGACATGTTGGTCAAGTTTGAACCCAAAGGCTTCAAAGCCTTGGCCTGGGGCGAAAACGGCGTGCGCCACATGACCAACAGCAAGCGCGCAGTCAATTCGCCAGACGACCTGAAGGGCCTGAAAATGCGCACCATGGAAAACCCGGTGCACGTGGCGGCCTACAAAGGTTTTGGCATTGTGCCCACGCCCATGGCCTTCCCCGAAGTATTTACCGCACTCCAGCAAGGCACTGTGGACGGCCAGGAGAACCCACTGTCCGTCATCATGGCGGCCAAGTTTGACCAAGTGCAAAAGCATTTGTCACTCACTGGCCACGTCTATTCACCAGCCATCTTTTTGATGGGTAAAGCCGTATTCGACAAGCTCACTGCCGCGGATAAAACTGCGTTTTTGGAGTCTGCCAAAGAAGCCGCCAAAGCCAACCGCGCGCGGGTTGACGAAGACGACTCCAAAGGCGTCGCCGAGCTGAAAAGCAAAGGCATGAGCGTGGTGGAGAACGTAGACAAAGCCAAGTTTGTGGCTACGCTGGCACCCGTCAACGCTGAATTTGAGAAACAGTTTGGCAAAGAAATGCTCGATAAAATTCGTGCCGTGAAGTAATTTCAGCTGCGTATGTAGCAGCGTCTAGCGCTCATTCCGTATCTGGAATGGGCGTTTTTTCTATCAAGACTGTGAACTCTCCGTGAAAGACACTTTCCTTAAATTCGAGCGCTGGGTCAATACCTTCTCGATGCTCGTAGCCTGCGTGATGTTGGTGATTGCCTCCTGCCTTGGCATGTTCCAGATCATCACCCGCTTTATTCTGGAGCAGCCCGCCGAATGGACGGAGGTACTGATCCGCTTCAGTCTGATCTGGATGGTGTTTATGGGCATTGCCACCGCTTTTCGGCAGGGGGCGATGGTCAGCGTCGATGTGCTGTACCGCTGGAGCCCGCCTAAAATCAAACGCATCCTGGATTTTGTGGTCTGTGGCGCCGCCCTGCTGCTCGTTGGCATCATCATCTACTGGGGTTGGAACTATGCCAACCGTGGCTCTGTGCAATCGATCATTGGCCTGGAAGGGGTGTCAATGTTTTGGGCCTACTTGGCCATGCCTGTCGGCGGGCTTTTTTGCATCGTCGGCATTTTGGGTAATTTGCTGGACCCACAGCGCCTGGAGCTGGAGACCGCACAATGAGCACCGTGATGATTTTGACGATGGTACTGTGCTTTGCACTCACCATTTCTGTAGCCGTTTCCATCGGCCTGTCAGCCATCATTGGCATCCAGATCGGCAACGCCAACATGCTGATATCGGTCAAAGAGATGTTCTCTTCGATCAACAAGTTTCCGCTGGCCGCCATTCCGTTTTTCATTCTGGCTGGCAACATCATGGAGACAGGCGGCATATCGCGCCGTCTGGTGGAGTTTGCCAAGTCCATCGTGGGTGGCGTGCAAGGCGGCTTGCCCATGACCTGCGTGCTGACCTGCATGATCTTTGCTGCGGTATCGGGCTCATCGGTGGCCACTACCTTTGCCATCGGCGCTATTTTGATTCCTGCGCTGATCAAGCACGGCTACCCTACGCCCTTTGCCGCCGCGCTGCAAGCGACCGCCGCCGAGCTGGGCGTGATCATTCCGCCCAGTATCCCGATGATTTTGTACGGTGTCAGCGCAGAGGTGTCGATTGGCGAAATGTTCATCGCGGGCTTTGGCCCGGGCATCTTCATTGGCATTGCGCTGATGCTGTTTGTGCATGTGTACTGCCGTTACAAGGGCTGGGGGAAAAACGATGGCGATGGCCGCTTGGCTTTTGGCAAAGCGACCTGGCAGGCCGGCTGGGCATTGATGATGCCCGTCATCATCCTGGGTGGCATCTACGGCGGTATTTTCACGCCCACCGAGGCCTCTGCGGTGTCGGTGTTCTATGCATTGGTCGTGGGCATGGTGATTTACCGAGAAATTGGTGTGAAAGACCTCTACACCATCTTGCGCAAATCGGTTATTTCTTCAGCGGTGATCATGTTCATCATTGCCAACGCAGGCCTGTTTGCCTTTCTCATCACCCGTGCGGGCGTGCCTGACGCGATTGGTGTGTGGCTGAAAGACGTACTCAAGACACCGGCTTACTTCCTGCTCGGCGTGAACGCGGCCTTGTTTATCATCGGCATGTTCATTGAAACCAGCGCGGCCATCATCGTGCTGGCACCCATCCTCGCACCCGTAGCCATCCATTTTGGCATTGACCCGATCCACTTTGGTTTGGTGATGGTGGTGAACCTGGCGCTGGGCATGATCACACCGCCCTTTGGCGTCAACCTGTTTGCCGCCTGCACCGTAGCGCGTATTTCGCTCGACCGCATCATCCCCTACCTGCTGCCCTTTGTACTGGTGATCTTGGGCTGCTTGATGGTCGTAACGTATGTGCCGGAGCTGAGTTTATTTTTACGGGACTTGGTTTACAAAAAATAAGATGCTATTGAATAAATAGCTCCTCCCGCGATATTCGGTTGGGCTAGAGCCGTATCCTCATACCAAATACGGCTTTAACCAGCCCAGCCCCGCTGATGTGCCCCCAGGCTGGCGGCCCAAGCGCGGCTTGTACTCGCAGCCGATCCAGCCGGTGTAGCCCAGGCTGTCGATCACATCGAACAGGTAGGGGTAGTTCATCTCGCCCACATCGGGCTCTTGCCGCTCGGGTACCCCAGCGATTTGAAAGTGCCCTACATTGCCGGTGGGCAGGTATTGGCGGATTTTCATGGCCACGTCGCCTTCGACGATTTGGCAGTGGTACAAATCCATTTGCACCTTCACATTGGTTTGCCCAATTTCAGCGATCAAATCATGGGCGTGGTCTTGGCGGTTTAAAAAGAAACCGGGGATATCTCGGGTGTTGATAGGTTCGAGCAGCACGTCAATGCCCTTGCCTGCTGCCAGCTTGCCCACTGCGCGCGCATTGTTGACATAGGTTCCGCGCACGCTGGCTCGGTCACTACCCGCAGGCAGCAGCCCGGCCATCATGTGCAGACGCGGGCATTGCAAGACGTCTGCATAGCGCAGCGCCAGCTCGGCACCGGCCAGCAGGTCGGTCTCTCGGCCCGGGATGCAGGCGATACCGCGCGTGCCACCGTTCCAGGCAGACTCGATCGATGCAGCGTCGATGCCGCCGGGGGGCAGGTTAAACAGCACCTGCTGCAAGCCATGGGCTTTGAGCCTGGCGGCCAGCTCTTTGGCCTCAAACGCGTAGGGGAAAAGGTATTCCACTGCTTTGAAGCCGTCTTGGGCGGCGGCTTCAAAACGGTCTAGAAAAGGCAACTCGACGTACATCATCGACAGGTTGGCGGCGAATTTTGGCATGGTGGGATCTCGGTGAAACTGTGGAATGTTGAATTGAAGTCAAGGTGACGCAAAACTACCAGCGCGCACCAAAGCTAGTACGCAGCTCTTGAATTTGTCGCTTGGTTAACCCTGCTGGTGCAGGTGTGCACAGATGCATGAGTTTGGCGGTTTCTTCCAGCTCTTCCAGCACGGCCATGGCGGTAGCGGGGCAGGTGTGCCACACGTTGGGCCCCAGGCGTGCGAGCATGACGGCGCGAATCGGTGTACCTGCCTGGCCGTAAAGGGTAATGGTGTCAGCCACCCACTGCGCCACCGCTGGATCGCCGGGGCGGTGGTACGGAATGTGCGGCACACGGCCGACCTTCATGACAAAGTACGGCGTGATGGAAGGCAGCAGTTCTGGTTGTATCGTTACCGCCTGCATCGTTGCTGAAGGCTGCGCAACACAAGCCAGGCTACGCGCCACGCAGTAGCTGCTGTGGGTGTGAATGACGCACGCAGTTTGCGCATCAAATTGCCTGCTAGCCCCATAAATACTAGCGTGAAGAGCTATAGTTTTGCTAGCGGCTGCACCGCTGAGGTGTTGCAACTCCAAACTCACTTTGGACAACTGCGCGGGGTCCAGAAAGCCCAGGCAGGCGTCTGTCGGTGTAATCAAGTACCCATCGTCCAAACGCACACTGATGTTGCCCGCCGTGGCGTGCACATAGCCGCGCGCAAACAGGCTTTGGCCGATGCGGCAGATCTCGTCTCTGGCTTGGGA
>JAYVDN010000717.1:0-4162 GCA_043749385.1 Polaromonas sp. | reverse complement strand
GCACCCGTGATTGCTCAGGCACCAGCGCCAGCACCTGTTGTGCAGACTATTACCAGAGAGAGTTTTGTACTGCTCGGTGATACATTGTTCAAGTTTAATAAGTCAGGTATCAATGACATGCTGCCCGGCGGTATCGCCCGTCTCAATGAGATAGCCCAACGTCTGAAGACGTTCCAGTCCCTGTCCACCATGCGCATAGTAGGCCATACGGACCGCTACGGCTCTGAAGAATACAACAACGATTTGTCTACCCGCCGTGCTTCTACAGTGCGCAGCTACCTTGAAAGTCTAGGCTTGCGCGCAAGTAAAACTGAAGTGAGCGGCATGGGTGAAAGTCAACCTGTCACCAAATGTTCTACTTCTGCAACGCGTGCAGCCCAGATCGCATGCTTGCAAGCTGATCGCCGCGTCAACATTGATGTAACCGGCTTCGTGAAGTAGGCGCCACCCAGTAGACTCACTCCAAATCCAAGTCGAAACATTTGCCTTAAGGTGTCATGTACACCTTGGGGCATTTTCACTTCTGCGGTAGCACCGCAGTGACTTCGATTTCAATCTTGGCGCGGGCTTCCATCAGGGCGGAGACTTCCACACAAGTCATGGCTGGAAAGTTGCGTCCCATTACCTCTCGGTAAACGGCGCCCAGTTCCTGTTGCCTTACGTTGTACTCTGCTCGGTCAATCACATACCAAGTCATGCGCACCATGTGCTCAGGGCCAGCATGGGCTTGCTGTAGCACGGCAAGTATGTTGCGTAGGGTCTGCGCGCATTGGGCAATGAAGTCGTCGGTTTCAAACTCTTGCTGGGCGTTCCAGCCAATTTGGCCCCCCACAAAAATCAGCGTACCACTGGCCGCAATGCCGTTGCTGTAGCCCTTGGGTGTTGCCCAATCGGGCGGTTGGAGTCGTTGTATCATGGTGTGAAAGAGCATAGAAGTTCATAGCGAGCAAGCGGTATTCAACAGATAGACATAGGAGCATGTTCAGGTGGCTTGGCGCAAGCGAAAGCGCTGCAGCTTGCCAGTTTCGGTGCGCGGCAGGGCGTGCACAAACTCTATCTCTCGTGGGTACTTGTAGGGCGCTAGATGGGCTTTTACATGGTCTTGCAGTGCTTGGACCATGCCAGCGTCGGCGCTAAAGTCTGCACGCAATACGCAAAATGCTTTCACCACCACGCCGCGTTCCGGGTCGGCTCTGCCAATCACGCCACACTCCGCCACCGCAGGGTGCGTGAGCAAGCAGTCCTCTACCTCCGGGCCGCCAATGTTGTAGCCTGCGCTGATGATCATGTCGTCAGCGCGGGATTGGTAGAAAAAATAACCGTCGGCATCTTGCGAGAAAGTGTCACCAGGGTAGTTCCAGCCATGTCGGACATAGCTGGACTGGCGCGCATCGTCCAAATATTTGCAGGCAGTGGGACCCATCACAGCCAGCGTGCCAACCGCGCCGTGCGGTAGCTCCACACCATCATCGCCGACCACTTTAGCGGTGTAGCCAGGCACCACTTTACCAATCGGAGTACCGGGCATACCCAAGTGCGCCAAAGAGCCGCGCTTGGCGTCTACCTCTGCGCCCGGGGAGGAAATGAAGATGTGGAACATCTCGGTAGCGCCAATACCGTCCAACATTTGCAGGCCCGTGGCATTCTTCCAGAGCAGACGTGTGGCATCGGGCAAACCCTCTCCTGCGCTCACACTGGTACGCAGGCTGGGCACACCTTTGTTTTGCGCGAAGGGTGCCATTTGGCGGTAAAAAGTGGGTGCGGTGTAGCAAATGGTAGCGCTCAAAACGTTAATCGTATCCACCATGCTCTCGGGCGTGTAAGGCGCGTCTGGAAAGTGCACCGAACAGCCTGCCCACATCGGGAAGATAAGCAAGCCACCTAAACCAAAGGTAAACGCCAGCGGGGGCGAACCCACCACGATGTCAGTGGGCTGTGCGCGCAGCACATGGCGGGGCCAGGCATCACAGGCTGCCAAAATGTCGCGGTGGGTATGCACAGCCGCTTTGGGTTGACCCGTGGTGCCCGAGGTAAAGGCCATCATGGCAGGGTCGTCTGCCGCCGTGACGCAGGCTGTGAATATGCCGTTCTTAAGGGTTGAGCGCGAGGCCAAACCATTCGGATCGTTCATCGCATTAAACGGCACGATGGTATGCAGCACTGCGCGCTGCCTTTGTGCCACCGCCAGCTCATCAAGCAGCTTGGCGTCGCACAGCGCCACAGTGGGCTGGGCCTTATCAATAATCTCGCCCAGCTCTTTGGCGCGCAGCAGCGGCATCGTGGCCACAGCAATCAAACCCGCTTTGACCACCGCGAGCCAGGCCAATGCCATGCTGATGGAGTTGCCCCCGCGCAGTAACACGCGGTTGCCTGGCACAAGGGACAGGTCTTCAGTAAGTACCTGGGCGATGCGGTTCACCCGGTCTTGCACATCTGCAAAACTCAGTGTGATTTTGGATGACCGCAAAAGCGTGTGCGACCCCCAGCCTTTGTACGCAATGGCATTGTCTAAAAGAACGCTGACCAGATTGGCATGTTCAAAAATCTCCGGGCTGGTCGTGTCGTAGCTCAGCAGCGCACGTTGTTCTGGCAAGGGCATGCGGTCCAGTACAAACCGGTCAATGTGCGCTGACAGCGATGCAACTGCCGAAGTGACACTGGCAGAAGTGACGCTGTTAGAAGTGACGCTGTTAGAAGTGGCACTGACAGAACTGGTACCGGCAGAGATCGGCGGATTGGCTGCACTCATGAAACCCCCGCCAAAACTGATTTGCCCAAGATAAGTTGCCGCACCTCGGTAGCACCTTCGTAAATACGCAGCGCGCGGATATCTCGGTACAGGCGCTCTACGCGGCTGCCTACTTTCACGCCCCTACCGCCATGAATTTGCTGCGCCATGTCTATCACCGTACTGGCGTTCTCGGTGGCTGTCATTTTGGCAGATGCTGTCGCTGCAGTGTATTGCGCGCTGGTGTCTAAGCCCGCAGTGCCTGCATCCACCCCGAAGGCGCTGATGCCGGGTGTGCCCAGAGCCAGGTCGGCCTCGTCGATATGCTGCTGGGGCAACCAATCGGCCAGGCAGTTGCCGATCTCGCGGTGTGCATTGTTAAAGACCGGCAAATGCAAGTGGGCTGTGTTGGCACGCAGGGACTGCCTGTGTGCGATGTCTTGGCGACCGACAGGCGCACCCTCAGCTTGAACGCCAGAGTGGGAAGTGGTGGTGGCCGTCATCGCAGATCAATCCCCTTTGAAAATAGGCTTTTCCTTAGCCGCAAAGGCCTCGTAAGCGCGTTTAAAGTCCTGCGTCTGCATGCAGATGGCCTGGGCCTGGGCCTCGGCCTCTATGGCCTGGTCGATGGTCATGGCCCATTCCTGGTGCAGCATGGTTTTGGTCATGCTGTGGGCAAAGCTGGGGCCGTCCGCCAGCTCCTGCGCCATCGCCTGGGCTTTGGGCAGCAGCTCGGCAGCATCGTGCAGGGCGTTGAAAAACCCCCATGCCATGCCTTCTTGCGCTGTCATGTTGCGGCCCGTCAGCAGCAGCTCAGTCGCGCGGCCTTGGCCGATCAGGCGCGGTAGCAGGGCACAGGCCCCCATGTCAGCCCCTGCGAGGCCCACGCGGGTAAACAGGTAGGCAGTTTTGGCATTGGGTGTGCCCAAGCGCAGATCCGCCGCCAGCGCGATCATTGCGCCCGCGCCTGCGCAGATTCCGTCGATGGCGGCTATCACTGGCTGTGGGCAAGTTTTGATGGCCTTGACCAAATCGCCGGTCATGCGGGTGAACTCCAGCCTCTCAGGCATGGTCATTTTGGTGAGTGGCCCGATGATCTCGTGCACATCGCCGCCGCTGCAAAAATTGCCGCCTGCGCCTGTGACGACAACGGCCTTTACGTCAGTGGCGTACCGTAGCGCGTGAAACAGGTCACGCAGCTCGGCGTAGCTGTCAAAAGTGAGGGGGTTTTTGCGTTCGGGGCGGTTCAGCGTGATGGTGGCAACGCCCGCGCTGAATGCGTACGCAAAGTGGGTGGCCTGGTAAGCAGCCCGTGGTGCGAACTGTGCGCGCATGGGGTTGCTGGGAGTGACGTAGTGCTTCATGGTTCGAGAGGGGATGAATGGGGTTTGGGTAATCAAGGCGCAGGCAGGTGGGGTTGGCTGTCCGTGGGGC
>JAYVDN010000716.1:0-9439 GCA_043749385.1 Polaromonas sp. | reverse complement strand
TGTTTAAAGTAGTTATACAGCGGCTTGTTTTTGTCAGACAACACGGCCAGTGGGCTGTCGTTGCCCATGGAGCCGGTGGCTTCTTCGGCGTTGGCAGCCATCGGGGCCATCAAGAACTTCAAATCTTCCTGGGTGTAGCCGAAGGCTTGCTGGCGGTCTAGTAGTGTGTCTTTAGGCGCTGGCAACACGGCTGCGGACGTGGGTACGTCGTCTAAACGAATGCGTACCTCGTCAATCCACTGGCGATAAGGCTTGCTGTTGGCCAGCTGGCTTTTGAGTTCTTCGTCGTCTATCAAACGGCCTTGCTCCAGGTCGATCAAAAACATTTTGCCGGGTTGCAAGCGCCATTTTTTGACGATTTTGCTCTCGGGGATGTGGTGCAACACACCGGCCTCGGACGCGCAGACCACCAGGTCGTCGTCCGTCAAAATGTAGCGCGCGGGGCGCAGGCCGTTGCGGTCCAACGTGGCACCAATCTGGCGGCCATCGGTGAAGGCAATGGCGGCTGGGCCGTCCCAGGGTTCGATCATCGAGGCGTGGTATTCATAAAAAGCGCGGCGGCGCTCGTCCATCAGGGTGTGCTGCTCCCAAGGCTCGGGCATCAGCATCATCATGGCGTGGGCGATGGGGTAACCGGCAGCGGTCAGCAGTTCCAGCGCGTTGTCAAAGGTAGCGGTGTCCGACTGGCCTTCAAAGCTGATGGGGTAGAGCTTCTTCAAATCATCACCCAGCACGGGCGACTTCATCACGCCTTCGCGGGCGCGCATCCAGTTGAAGTTGCCGCGCACGGTGTTGATCTCGCCGTTGTGCGCCACATAGCGGTAGGGGTGGGCGAGAGGCCACTCAGGGAAGGTGTTGGTGGAAAAGCGCTGGTGCACCAGGGCCAGGGCCGAGACGCATTTGGCGTTTTGCAGGTCTTGGTAGTAATCGCCCACTTGCGTGGCCAGCAGCAAGCCCTTGTACACCACGGTGCGGCAGCTCATGCTGGGCACATAGTATTCTTTGCTGTGCTTGAGGCCCAGATTCTGGATCGCGGCGCTGGCGGTTTTGCGAATGACGTACAGCTTGCGCTCCAGCGCGTCGGGCACGGTAATGTCGGTGCCACGACCGATGAAAATCTGCCGAATGATGGGCTCTTTTTCGCGCACAAAGGGCGACATGGGCATGTCGCGGTTCACTGGCACATCGCGCCAGCCAATCACCACCTGGCCTTCGGCTTTGACCGCGCGCTCCAGCTCCTGCTCGCAAGCCAAACGCGACGCATGCTCTTTGGGCAAAAAGATCATGCCCACGCCGTATTCGCCGGGGGCCGGCAGCTCTACGCCGTGCTTGGCCATGTCTTCCCGGTAAAAATCGTCCGGCAACTGGATCAAAATACCCGCGCCATCGCCGCACAACTCGTCAGCGCCCACCGCGCCCCGGTGGTCCAGATTTTCCAAAATCTTCAAGCCGTTCTGGATGATGGAGTGCGACTTGGCACCTTTGACATGGGCCACAAAACCCACACCGCAAGCGTCTTTCTCGCTCGCAGGCTGGTACATACCGTGTGCAGCAGCCGCTGCGATCTCTTTATCTATGGCACCCATGTGCTTCTCCAGTCAATTCCAAAAGGGAAGCAGAGTTTAATGCAGTGCAGCAAAAGATTCAAATACTTTAAATGGGGTCAGATCAAATTTAATTTTCCTATTTTTTACTAAACCATTTAAATGGGGACAGATCAAAAGCTTAACCGATGCTGGCGATTGGGTAGGGAGCTTCAAAGCCGCAGTTTTGGCACCATGACGAACTTTTCAATGGCCCGCGAAGTACATTAAGACCAAAATACAGAAGACTACGTACTATATATTCAGTAGCTGCTACCGCAGTACTCTATTGGGTTGCAGACCGTTTAGTACCTAAAAAATGCCTCCAAAATAGGGGAAATTGCGATTTTCAGACGATTTTCGAGCTTCAAGCAGTCGTCCAAAGCTCCAAAACCCCTATTTTTGCCTGTTTTCAAGGTATCAATCCGGCTACAGGCCAATAAAATATTGCGGGAGCAGCTACTGAATTTATAGTGCGGCTAGAGCACAACGAGGATGCAATTTGGGACAACCCGCTTTAACCCGGCGCTCCAACCACTGGGTCAGGGGCCGCTGACTTAAACGGTCTGCCTTTCACCCCAGGCCGCACCTGCCGTTGGGTTGATTTCTCCAGGTCTGCCAAAAACCCCTCGTCGCCCAAAGCCCAGCTGCGCAGCGTGGTGTTGGTAAGCGCCCGCTCATCCGCGCCGCTCAGCCCGGTATGAACCAAATCTGCATAGGCCGCTTCACGCGCAAAAGGGGTATTGCCCAAACTCCAAAAATACGGGTGCGGCGTGACCAAAGGATCAGAGCGCAAACCGGCATAGTGGCCGTAGCCGCTCCACGGATAGTCTTGCGGCAGCGACACCATGCCCGCACGCACGGGGTTCAAATCAATATAGGCCATGCAGGCCAGCAGGTAGCGCTCGGTTTGGATCAGGGTGCTCTTGTAGCGCCCCTCAAACAGCGTGCCGCTGCGCTGATGGGTTTTGTTAAACAGCCGCACATAGCTGCGGCCTACGTGCTGCATCATCAGCGGCAGGCCGATATCGTCTTGCGGCGTGGCCAGCAGGTGCAGGTGGTTGGTCATCAACACATAGCTGTGGATGGCCACTTTGTGCAGCCGCGCGGCGTCCAAGAACAGCGCAAGCAAGGCTTGGTAATCTGCCACTCCAGCAAAAATCGCCTGCTTGTTGTTACCGCGCTGGATGATGTGGTGCGGGTAATGGGGAAGGGTCAGACGGGGTTGGCGGGCCATTCGGGCATTTTATCGGATGATGATAAAGTTGATCTGACCCCCATTATGACCCCCATTAAAAGATATCAGCCGAAGCGGCTGCTTTGCCCCACGAGGTGTTTGGCCAGCTCGTCCATCAGGCTTTGGTTGACCTGGTTGGCCGGGTAGCGGGTATTGAGGATTTGAAAGCCGCCTACGTTGCAGACCCGAAAGGCTATTTGCCCTACGTCATGCTCGGGCGTGAGCGACAGGCTGCCGAAGCTGGCGGTTTCGTATTCGAAGCGGTAGGCTTGGAGTTTGTTGGTCTCGGGATGGCGAATTTCTTTGCGCTCGTGGCGCACCTGACCAGTGCTGACGCGTTGGGCCACGCGCTCCAGATCCGGCGGAAAATTCACCATCACATGGTTCTGCAGCACAGGCCCAGTGGCGGGCACGATGTTCCAGCCTATGGCTACGTAGTCAAACGCTTCTTTGCTGCGCAGCATTTTCTTGCGTGCATCGCAGCGAAAGGTGTTCAGCTTCAGAGATGGCCAAGGGGTTTTACCGTCCAGGCTGTAGCTGCCATGCGCGGGAGGCTGGATGACGTTGAGCTGGGCCGTAAGGTCTTGCAAATACTTCAGCGCCACTTTGCAGGCGATCTCGGTCACCTCGGTGTTGGCGGCTACGTTTTGGTAGTCGCCTTGCTGCAGGTCTTGCAGGGACTGGGCTTGGTTTTTGAGCTCGTTGAGGAAACTCATGGGTACTCCACTGAAAAAATAGTTTTACGTAGCCTGCATTGTATTTTCAAACTGGCAACAAGCGCTCATGCTCACGTTGCGCAAACCGATCCGTCATGCCAGCAATATAGTCTGCCACAGCGCGGGGCTGGTTGGCTTGCGCTGCATAGCTGGCGGGCATGTGCTGGGGCGCTCCGGTGTAGCTGGCAAACAGGTCTTTCACCACCGTTTGCGCCTGCGCGGTAGTGTGCATGACCTGCGGGTGGCGGTACAGGTTGTGGTGCAACCAGCGTTTGATCTCATTGGTGTGCGCTCGCATGGGTTCAGAGAACTGCACCACGGGCGGCAGGGCACGCGCTGCGTCTGCGCTGCTCACCGAGTGGGCGGCCAGCGCGGCGCGGGTGGTCTCAATCACGTCGTACACCTGCGCGCTAAGCATGCGGCGAATCACGTCAAACAGCAGTCTGCGCCCGCCCAGCTGCGGATACGCCTGCAGCACCTCGGCGCGGTACTGCGCAAACAAGGCCAAGCTGCCCAGCTGCTCGAAGGTGATCAAACCCGAGCGCACACCGTCGTCCATATCGTGGGCGTTATAGGCGATCTCGTCGGCCAGATTGGTGAGCTGCGCCTCCAGACTCGGCTGGGTACGCTGGATAAAGCGGCTGGCCACACCACCGGGCTCTTGCGCTTCAATACGCTGTGCATTGATGGCGGAGCAATGCTTGAGAATGCCTTCGCGGGTTTCAAAGCTAAGGTTCAGGCCGTCAAAACTGGGGTAGCGCTCCTCCAGCGTATCGACCACGCGCAGGCTTTGCAGGTTGTGCTCAAAGCCGCCGTGGTGTTGCATGCAGGCGTTGAGCGCGTCTTGCCCAGCATGGCCAAAGGGGGTGTGGCCCAGGTCATGCGCCAGCGCTATGGCTTCCACCAAATCTTCGTTCAAGCCCAGCGCCCGCGCCATGCTGCGGCCCAGCTGCGCCACCTCCAGCGAATGCGTCATGCGGGTGCGAAACAAATCTCCTTCGTGGTTTAAGAACACCTGGGTTTTGTAGACCAACCGGCGAAACGCGCTGGAGTGGACGATGCGGTCACGGTCGCGCTGAAACTCGCTGCGCTGCTCGGCGGCGTGCATCACTTTATTTTCAACGTGCCGGCGGCCACGGCTGTGCTGCGGATGGCTGGCGTAGATGGCGAGCTGCATAGACGCCGTATTTAATAGATAAATAGGGCTCTAGCCCAAAAGAATATCGCGGGAGCAGCTATTACAACCATAGCGTATAGATGCTGCATACTCTTCAACTCAATGCCTGAAATGCCGCACACCGGTGAGCACCATGGCCACACCGCGCTCATCAGCCGCAGCGATCACCTCTGGGTCACGCATGCTGCCTCCAGGTTGGATCACACAGGTAGCACCCGCATCCACCACCACGTCCAGCCCGTCGCGGAAGGGGAAAAAAGCGTCGCTGGCCACGGCCGTGCCTTGCAGTGAGAGCTTGGCATGCCCGGCCTTGATGCTGGCGATGCGGGCAGAATCCAGGCGACTCATTTGGCCTGCACCTACGCCCATGGTCATGCCGTCTTTGCAGAACACAATGGCATTGCTCTTGACGTATTTGGCCACCTTCCAGGCAAACAGTAGGTCTTGCAATTGCTGCTGCGTAGGTTGGAGCTTGGTCACCACTTTCAGATCACCCGGGCTCAGTTCATGGTTGTCCGCAGTTTGGATCAGCAAGCCCGAGCCTATGCGCTTGATGTCATGCGCGTTGCGGCCCTGCGCCCAGGCGCTGCTGCCCTGCCCGTTGGCAGGCAATGCAATTTTGAGAATGCGCACATTGACTTTGGACTTGAATACCTCCAAGGCCTCGGGCGTGAAGTCAGGCGCCATCAGCACTTCTACAAACTGCTTGGATATTTGCAGCGCAGCGCGCTCGTCCAGCGTGCAGTTCAGGGCAATGATGCCGCCAAACGCTGACGTAGGATCGGTCTGGAACGCTTTGCTGTAGGCCTCCAGCGCGTCGCTACCCACTGCCACACCGCAGGGGTTGGCATGCTTGACAATGACGCAAGCAGCGGCTGTCGCTACGTTGCCATTGGCTCCTGTATCAAAGCTTTTCACGCATTCCCATGCCGCATCGGCATCGGCGATATTGTTGTAACTCAGCTCTTTGCCTTGCAACTGCACGGCCGTCACCAGGCTGCCGGGCGCGGGGTGCAGGTCACGGTAGAAGGCAGCGCTTTGGTGCGGGTTCTCGCCGTAGCGCAGGTCTTGCAGCTTGACGAAGCGGCCGTTGGACTGGGCCGGAAACTCAGTGCGCGTGCCGTCTTCTTGAATGGACGACAGATAGTCACTGATGGCGGCGTCGTAGTTGCTGATGCGGTTGAACGCGGCGACTGACAACGCAAACCTGGTTTTTTTCGACACACTGCCCAGCGCCTTGATCTCAGCCACCACACCGGCATACTGCGAGGCGTCGGTCAGCACGGCCACGTCTTGCCAGTTTTTGGCAGCGCTGCGCACCATGGCGGGGCCACCGATGTCGATGTTTTCTATAGCGTCTTCCAAGGTGCAGCCGGTTTTGGCCACCGTGGCTTCAAAGGGGTAGAGGTTGACGATCAGCAAGTCAATCGTCTCAATGGCATGCTCTTTGAGCGCTGCCATATGCTCAGGCACATCGCGGCGCGCCAACAGGCCGCCGTGGACGCGCGGGTGAAGGGTTTTGACGCGGCCGTCCAGCATTTCTGGAAAACCTGTGACTTGGGCAACCTCGCTCACTTTCAGGCCCGCATCGGCCAACAGCTTGGCGGTGCCACCGGTGGAAATCAACTCCACGCCCAGCGCAGCGAGGTCTTGGGCCAGCGCTATGACGCCAGTTTTGTCAGATACAGAAATCAGTGCGCGCATGGCGGCTTCCTCAAGGGGTGGGGTAAATTAGTCAACGCAAATAGCGCTGGACAATGACTTAAAGTAAATCGTGGTCAAGCAGCTTTTTGCGCAGTGTATTGCGGTTCAGGCCCAGCCATTCGGACGCTTTGGACTGGTTCTGATTGGCTTGGCGCATCACCACTTCCAGCATAGGTTTTTCCATAGCACCCAGCATCATGTCGTATATGCCATGCGGCTCGGTGCCTTTTAAATCTTTAAAGTAGCCGTCCAAACTTTGGCGAACGCATTCTTCTATGTGTTTTTTACTCATACTAAGCTCTTGCAAATCTCTTCTTCTGGTGTGTCTGCCGATGCTAAAGCGTCGGCGCTCCATACCGGCAACCGGTCCATGGTACCAGCCAATGCGTCTAAATAATCGGCTACGGCCTGCAGTTGGGCAGTGGTATCTTCCAGCAGATTCATGGCTTGGCGAAAGGCCTCGCCACCGGGCAGCGCGCGCACATACCAGCCAATATGCTTGCGCGCCGTGCGCACGCCCATGACCTCGCCGTACAGGCTGTAATGCTCTTGCAGGTGCGCCAGCAGCAGGCGGCGCAGCTCAGCCACCAGCGGCGGGGCCAAATGCTCGCCAGTGGCTAAAAAGTGCGAGATCTCTCTGAATATCCAGGGCCTGCCCTGCGCTGCGCGTCCGACCATGATGGCGTCTGCCCCCGTAGCGCGCAGCACCTCGCGCGCTTTCTCTGGGCTGGTGATGTCGCCATTGGCCACCACCGGAATGGTCAGCGCGGCTTTCACTGCGGCAATCGTCTCGTACTCGGCTACGCCTTTGTAGCCCTGCTCCCGGGTACGGCCATGGATGGTAAGCATCTGGATACCTGCGGCTTGTGCAGCCAGTGCGATGGACAAGGCGTTTTTATGGTCGCGACTCCACCCAGTGCGCATTTTCAAGGTGACCGGTACGTTATGAGCCTGGCAGGCTTTGACCACCGCATCGACAATCTGCATGGCCAGCGGCTCGTCTTGCATGAGCGCAGAACCGGCCCATTTGTTGCACACTTTTTTAGCCGGGCAGCCCATATTGATATCGATGATCTGGGCACCCCGGTCAATGTTGTAGGCGGCAGCATCGGCCATCATCTGCGCGTCAGTCCCAGCAATTTGCACCGCGATGGGGCTAGTCTCACCCTCGTGATTGGCGCGGCGTGAGGTTTTCAGGCTGCTCCACAAGTCCTTGCGAGAAGTCACCATCTCACTGACCGCATAACCCGCCCCGAGTGCTTTGCACAACATGCGAAATGGCCTGTCAGTCACGCCCGCCATGGGTGCTGCAAACACATTGTTAGCAAGTGTGATGGGGCCAATTTGAACGGGGGACAACATGGCTTGGGGGCGAAAGTACGGACTTCGAAATTGCTGAAAAAAGAGGCATGAGTATACTCCCGCCTATGCCTGAATGGATAAACACACTGCTTGAAGTTCTTGCTCTGCCACAGTATGGATTGAGCACGGTGTTTATGGTGTCCTTTATCTCGGCCACTTTACTGCCTTTGGGCTCTGAGCCGATCGTGTTTGGCTTGGTCAAACTCAACCCCGAGTTGTTTTGGCCCGCCATCCTGGTGGCCACAGCGGGCAATACCTTGGGCGGCGCTGTGGACTGGTGGATGGGCTACGGTGCCCGCCACGCGTTGAATAAGTACCAAGACCACCCCTTGCACATCAAGGCACTGAAATGGTTAGAGCGCTTTGGCCCTAAGGCCTGCTTGCTGGCTTGGTTGCCAGGCATTGGCGACCCAATGTGCGCGGTGGCGGGGTGGTTGAAATTTCCATTCTGGCCCTGTGTCGCATACATGGCCATCGGTAAATTTTTGCGCTATGTCACGATGACAGCTGGATTGCTGTGGATTTTCCCGGACAGTTGGCAGCACTTGTTTTAGTATAAAAATTATCGGGAATAAAAAAAGCCCGAAGTCTTGCGACTTCGGGCTTTTTGACTGCTGACAGGCAAATTAAGGCTTGCTGGCGGTCGGGAAGGGCCATGCGGCCTGTGGGTTCAGAGTAGTCTGAGCCGCAGGAGCAGGGGCCGCAGCGGGTGCCTTCGCGGCTTTCTTGGCAGCGGGTTTTTTCGCGGCTTTCTTGGCTGCAGGCTTTTTCGCTGCGGGCTTCTTAGCTGCTACTTTTTTTTTAGCTGCGGCTTTTTTCGCCGGCGCTTTTTTAGCAGCGGCTTTTTTAGCAGGCTTCTTAGCTGCAGCTTTTTTCACTGCTGGCTTTTTAGCCGCTGGCTTCTTGGCAGCAACTTTTTTCGCTGCTGGTTTCTTAGCTGCCACTTTTTTCACGGCTGCTTTTTTGGCCGGAGCCTTCTTTGCAGCAGCTTTTTTCGCTGGGGCTTTCTTTGCTGCAGCTTTTTTCGCTGGAGCTTTCTTTGCTACGGCTTTTTTTGCCGGTGCTTTTTTCGCAGTTGCCATTTTCATTCTCCTAGATCTAGTTGATACTTCAACTTGGAATGCACTCAGCACGTGTTGGACGCACCAAGCGACTCAGCGCGTTGGACAGATGCCCAGCGCGCTGAATGGGGGAACAAACATCCATACCGCGCTCTACGGCGCAGTTTTGGAAGTTTGAGATACTCATCTGACTCATATTTTTAAGTGGGAATGTAGATTACATCAGTCCCAAGACAACGCGCCGCCAGATTGGTATTCAATCACACGCGTCTCAAAGAAATTACGCTCTTTCTTCAAATCAATCATCTCGCTCATCCATGGGAAGGGGTTTTCTTCATTAGGGAACAGCTCTTCCAGGCCAATTTGTGTGGCGCGGCGGTTGGCGATATAACGCAAATAGCCTTTAAACATCGACGCGTTCAAACCGAGCACGCCGCGCGGCATGGTGTCTTCTGCGTAGCGGTACTCCAGCTCTACCGCTTTCATAAACAACGCGTTGATCTCGGCCTTGAACTCGGCGGTCCACAAATGCGGATTCTCCAGCTTGAGCTGGTTGATCAAATCGATACCGAAATTGCAGTGCATGGACTCGTCGCGCA
>JAYVDN010000715.1:0-1951 GCA_043749385.1 Polaromonas sp. | reverse complement strand
CGCGACTTACCCACATCACTGTTTTTTTATTCGAGTTACCTATGATCTCTCACACTGCACTTTCAAGACGCCTTTTAGGGTCCATTTTTGCCGTCGCATGGCTGGGTGCGACCGCCCTGGCCAGCCCGGGCGCGCTCGCACAAACCGTGCCCGCCGCAGCCACCGCAAAGGCAATTTTTGCAGGTGGCTGCTTTTGGTGTGTAGAGTCTGACTTTGACAAAGTGCCCGGGGTGCTCTCCACCACCTCAGGCTACACCGGTGGCAAAACCGCCAAGCCCACCTACGAGCAGGTGTCCAAAAATACCACGGGCCACGCCGAAGCGGTAGAGGTGGTATATGACACGGCGAAGGTTAGCTACGCGCGTTTGGTGGAATATTTTTGGCGCACCATTGACCCCACCGTCAAAGACCAGCAGTTTTGTGACCGTGGCACGCCCTACCGCAGTGCCATTTTTGCACTGGATGCCCAGCAACTGAAAATTGCGCAAGACTCGCGTGCCGCGCTCGATATAACCAAGCCTTTTAAAGAGCCCATCCTCACCGAAATTGTGTTGGCCGGTGCGTTCTATCCGGCAGAGGAGTACCACCAAGACTATTACCAGAAAAACCCATTGCGCTACAAATATTACCGCAACGGCTGCGGGCGGGATGCACGTTTAAAACAACTATGGGGCAACCAGGCGATGCAGTAGCACTGCTGTGCGCCGTGGCGCCCAGTTTACAAGCGCGCGGGTTTCTCCTCGGCGCAGTACGGCTTGGCGGCTGGTATCCTGCGACTCACCTATTGCTACCCAGGGTTTTTCATGCACGACTCATCTTCAGCGTCCCGCCGCCATTTTTTATCCACCACCGCCGCGTTGAGCGCCAGCGCCTGGGTACCTGCCGCCGAGGCGCAATCGTCCGGTACGACCAATGCCAAGTGGCCCACCAAACCCATTCGTATCGTGGTGGCCTTCCCGCCAGGCGGGCTGACCGATGCGTATGCCCGCATGTACGCCGAGCAGTTAACAGCCGCGCTGGGCCAGCCTGCGGTGGTGGACAACAAGCCCGGTGGCGGTGCCATCATTGCGATTGACGCTGTAGCCAAATCACCGGCAGATGGCCACACCTTGCTGATGACCACCTCGGGCACCGTGTGGCAAAACCGTGTGCTGTACACCAAGCTGCCCTACAGCCTGGACAAAGACCTCACGCCGGTGGCCAACTTTCCGTCGGGGCCGCTGATTGTGGCGGTGTCTGACAAAGTGCCCGCGCGCAATATGCGTGAGTTTGTGCAGTTTGCCAAAAGCAACACTACGTCCATGGGCACTTACGCGCCCGGCTCGTATCCGCACATGGTGGCCGACCAAACCAACCGCAGCGAAGGCAGCAAAATTGTGTCGGTGCACTACCGGGGCGAAGCGCCCATGTGGATCGATTTAGCGTCTGGCCAAATTCAAATTGCGATTGGCAGCTACCAGTCGTTTGCTACGGTGCAAACCAGAGGCGTGCGCGCCATTGGCGTGACGGGTATGTACCGCTCGCCCAAGCTGCCCGATGTACCTACGCTGGTAGAGCAGGGCGTGCAGGGGCGGCTGGTGTCGCTGGAAGGCGGCTTGCCGCTGATGGCACCGGCAGGCACGCCCGAGGCGGTTTTGCAGGCGTTGTCGCGTGTGGTGGTGGACGGTGCCAACAGCGAGCGTGCAGCCAAACTGCGCGAGACCTTTGCTATCCCCAACAAACCTAAAAACCTCGCCGAGACGCGAAGAGACTGGGAGCGCGACGTGCCGGTGTGGATCAAGCTGGCCGTGGACTTGGGCATCAAGCTCGACTAACCTTGCCATCCGCCGTGCCATCCCCCGCGCGATAGGCAGCGTGGCGCATCAAGCCGCCAAAAACAGCGCCGGGTCTACCATGGTGCGGTTCAGCATCACGCCCCAGTGCAGGTGCGGGCCAGTTACGCGGCCGGTGG
>JAYVDN010000714.1:0-1794 GCA_043749385.1 Polaromonas sp. | reverse complement strand
CAGCGTGCTTTGGCAAGCAAACGACGTGCTTGGTTTGAGGGCTTAAGGGCTCTCGCCAGGGGCGTTCGCATTGCCGTCAGGATCCTTTTGTCCAGGCTTTTTTGCACGGGCGCGTGTTGCTCGCGGCACATTGATTTATATCAACAAATGTGTTGACAGTGTCTACCGCGCCGCTGACGAGTAGGCAATCCGTTCGCGCGTGAGTTAGTCTTAGTGGTGCAGATAAAACTGCACAAGGACTTCAGTTTGTTTGCCTGGAGGTTGGTGTGAAATACAACGATTACTACAAAATCATGGGCTTGGAGCGTACAGCCACACAAGACGAGATCAAGCGTGCGCACCGCCTGCTGGCGCGTAAATACCACCCAGATGTGAGCAAAGAAGCCAACGCCGAAGCTCGTTTTAAAGAAATTGGCGAGGCCTATGAGGTGCTCAAAAACCCGGAGAAACGCGCCGCCTATGACCAGTTAGGTGCAAACTGGAAAGAGGGCCAAGACTTCAAGCCCCCACCAGACTGGAAAGCCGGATTTGAAACCTCGGGTAAGGGCTTCAGCCAAAGAGAATCGGCTGATTACAGCGATTTCTTTGAAACGCTGTTTCGTCGGGGCTTTGATGATGCACATCCAGGACGCGAACGCCAGCAGGCATTTAATGCCCATGGCGAAGATCGGCACGCCCAAATTCAAATAGAGCTGGAAGAGGCCTACCGTGGTGGTGAGCGGCGCGTCAGCTTGAGTGTGCCCGAGATCGACGCACAGGGACGTTTTGCCAACAAAACTCATGAGGTTGAATTCAAGATTCCTAAAGGCGTACGCGCTGGCCAACGCATTCGCTTAGCCGGGCAAGGCGGCGAGGGTATGGGCGATGGCAAGCCGGGCGACCTTTACCTGGAAGTAAGCTTTAAGCCGCATGCCCAATACCGCATAGACAAACACGACGTGTATCTCGATTTGCCCATCGCCCCATGGGAGGCCGCACTGGGTGCAGAGATTGAAGTGCCCACGCCCAGCGGCGCGGTAGAACTGAAGATACCCACTGGCTCCGTCGAGGGCCGCAAGCTGCGCTTAAAGGGCAAGGGCATACCGGCTAGCCCGCCAGGTGACTTCTACTTTGTGTTGAAAATCACCTCACCGCCCGCCACCGACGAAGCTGCCCAAGCGTTCTACCGTAGCATGGCAGAGCAGTTTAAAACTTTCAGCCCGCGCGCCAATCTAGGAGCTACAGCATGAGCACCTTCACATTTGATTCCAGCGATATGACGATGGATGAACTCTGCCGCATCTGTGCGGTACACAATGAGTACGTTGTGCAGCTTGTCCAGGAGGGCATCATAGCGCCCACTGTGGGCAGCGCTCCTGAGACATGGCGTTTTAGTAACTTTCATGTGCGCCACGCGGCCATAGCCTCGCGCTTGCAACGTGATCTGGGGGTCAACCTTGCAGGCGCAGCAGTGGTATTGCAACTGCTGGACGAACTTGAGACTCTGCGCGCGCAGATGACGGCGGTCAGCGTGAATGGGGTAGTCGACGCCCTGTGAAGAGTGGGCGTTCCCAAATCGCGGTACTACACATCGACCACGTAGGTACTTTCAATATGAGTGAGACAGGCGATAAGTGGAGCCCTTTTAAAGCAAAGCAGTGAGTCATTACACAGCGCGCCGGATTTGGGCGTGAACATAAGATATTTTCTTCGAGGTGTGACAACGGTATTTTCGCAGTCAGCGTGCACGGGGCTACAGGCAAAAGCTGATGATTTTCAATTTTCGATAAACCAAGGTGCAGCAAAATGGAAACA
>JAYVDN010000713.1:0-2116 GCA_043749385.1 Polaromonas sp. | reverse complement strand
AGTTACGCAAAGGACGCAAAAGAAGACAAAAGAGAAATATAAAATTCGCCTGATGCTGTTGCTCCGTTAAATTCCTGTGCACAGTCAGCTTAATTTTTATTTTTTTGGTATTCCTTTTGCGTCCTCTGCGTAACTTTTGCGTCCTCTGCGTCCGGAAGTTCTGCATTTAACCCCCAAGATAACCATGCAAACTATAGAACGTACCCCCCAGCTCACTACCAAGCTCCCAGCCGTAGGCACCACCATCTTTACCGTCATGTCGGCCTTGGCGCTGGAAAAGAACGCGGTGAACCTGGGCCAGGGTTTCCCGGATTTCCATTGCGACCCCAAGTTGGTCAACGCGGTCACCGCTGCCATGCAGAGCGGCCAAAACCAGTACCCGCCCATGACGGGCGTGCCCGTGCTACGTGAAGCGGTAGCGCTGAAAATTCACGCTCTGCATGGCAAGGTGTACAACCCGAATACCGAGATCACCATCACTGCGGGGGCCACGCAGGCCATCATCACTGCCATCTTGGCCGTCGTGCACCCGGGTGACGAAGTGATTGTGCTGGAGCCCTGCTACGATAGCTATGTGCCTAATATCGAACTGGCAGGCGGCATAGTGGTGCGGGTACCGTTGACACCGGGTACTTTCCGCCCCGATTTTGACAAAATCAGTGCCGCGATTACCAGCAAAACGCGCGCCATTCTCATCAACAGCCCGCACAACCCCAGCGCCACCATCTGGAGCCGTGCCGACATGCTGCGCCTGCAAGAGATCCTGGCGCCCACCGAGGTGCTGCTCATCAGCGATGAGGTGTACGAGCACATGGTGTTTGACGGCCAGCAGCATGAGAGCGCGGCCCGCTACCCTGGCCTTGCAGCCCGCGCATTTGTCGTCAGCAGCTTTGGTAAAACCTACCACGTCACCGGCTGGAAGGTAGGCACCGTGGCCGCGCCCGCGCAGCTGTCCGCTGAGTTTCGCAAGGTGCACCAGTTCAACGTGTTCACTGTCAACACCCCCGTGCAGTATGGCCTGGCCAGCTATATGGACAGCCCTCTCCCCTACGCCGAACTGCCTGCGTTTTACCAACGCAAACGCGACCTGTTTTTAGACGGCCTCCGCAAAACCCGGCTCAAACCCTTGCATACCCAAGGCAGCTACTTTCAGTGCGTCGATATCAGCGGCATTTCGGATTTAAGCGAAGCCGATTTTTGCAAATGGCTCACTACTGACATCGGCGTCGCCGCGATCCCACTGTCGGCTTTTTACGGCAGCGGTTTTGACCAACGGGTAGTGCGGTTTTGCTTTGCCAAGAAGGATGAAACGCTGCTGGCGGCTTTGGAGCGGCTGGCTAAGCTCTGAGTATTTGCTGCGTATTTTATAGCTGCTCCCGCGACATTCCATTGGCCTGCAGCGCGATTAGTATCTAAAAATAGTTCAAAAATCGGCAAATTTACAGCTTCCCGCTGATTTTCCAGCTCCGAGAGCGTCCCAAGCGCTAAAAAACAGCGATTTTCACCGGTTTTTAAGGTATCAATCAGGCTGCAGGCCAATAGAATATCGCGGGAGCAGCTACGTAAAACATAGCGTATATGTTCCTTTTGGGAGTTGCCGTGGTAGTTCCAGCGGCTACCACGGCGGGTCAGCTCAAGCTCAAGCGCGTCGTCCGCTGGCGCGTGATGCAGGGTGTGTGAGATGACAAATCTGGAGACGCTAAAGCGCTGCGTGTGCCACAATGCACAGCGCCACTGCTTCGGCCACTTTAATACCGTCAATCGCCGCACTCATGATGCCACCCGCGTAGCCCGCGCCCTCGCCTGCGGGGTACAGGCCTTGCGTATTGAGGCTTTGCATGCGCAAGGGGTTGGCCAGGCCGCGTGTGCCGTCTCTGGAGGGCGCGGCGCGGTCGTCATGGCGTTTGATGCGGACGGGCGCTGAGGTGCGGGTTTCTACACCAGTGAGCATCGCGTCGGGCATATCAAAGCCTGCAATTTGCTTGGCAAATGCGGGGATCGCCTCGCGGATGGCTTCTATCGCGTACATCGGCAAACTCGGTTGCAACGGGTTGCCCAAGTCAGTCAAGTGCACGCCGGGCTTGTAGCTGGGCTCCACGCTGCCCAGTTGGCTGGA
>JAYVDN010000712.1:0-1894 GCA_043749385.1 Polaromonas sp. | reverse complement strand
TGCGCGCGCACTACCGCAGCCCACTCAATTACAGCGATGCGCATTTGGAAGATGCGCGCGCCTCACTCAAGCGGCTGTACACGGCGCTGGATTCGGTAGCCTCAGGCACACATGCAGTTGACTGGACAGGCCCTTACGCTGTTAAGTTTAAAACGGCCATGGACAACGACTTTGGCACATCCGAAGCCGTGGCGGTGCTGTTTGAGCTGGCCGCTGAGGTCAACCGCAGCAAATCGCCTGAGCTAGCGAGTGTGCTCAAAGCCTTGGGCGGCGTGCTGGGATTGCTGCAAGGCGAACCCAAGGCGTTTTTGCAAGCGGGCGCTGGCCTGAGCGATGCGGTGGTGCAAACCCTGATTGCAGAGCGCGCCGCCGCCAAAGCAGGCAAAGACTTCATCCGTGCAGACCAGATACGCAAAGACTTGGCGTCCCAGGGCGTGGTGCTCAAAGACTCTCCTGCGGGCACCACCTGGGAGGTGCAAAAGGTATGATGCCTTGCCTGCGAAACTGTAGGGCTTTGCGCCTGCAGTCCTTTAAAAAAATGTGGGAGCAGCTATGAAAGTAGCAGCTGATGTGGCGCTGCCGCCCGACTACTGGGGCGAGGCCTGCAAGCATTTGGTCAGAAAAGACCGGGTCATGAAACGCCTGATTCCACAGTTTGGCGAGGCTTGCTTGCAGCGCCGTGGCGACCCGTTCATTACCTTGGCGCGCAGCATTGTAGGCCAGCAAATCAGCGTCAAAGCAGCGCAAACTATTTGGGACCGGTTTGCCCTGCTGTCCAAAAAACTCTCACCTGGCGCGGTCCTCAAGCTCAAGGTAGACGACATGCGAGAGGCTGGTTTGTCGGCCCGCAAAATTGAGTATTTGGTGGATTTAGCGCTGCATTTTGACAGCGGCGCATTGCATGTGAAAACCTGGGAAACCATGGACGACGAGGCCATCATCGCCGAACTGGTGGCCATTCGCGGCATTGGCCGATGGACTGCGGAGATGTTTTTGATCTTCCACATGATGCGGCCCAATGTGCTGCCGCTGGACGATGTGGGTTTGATCAACGGGATCAGCCAGAGTTATTTTTCTGGTGAAGCGGTCAGCCGCAGCGAAATCCGTGAGGTGGCCGCTGCCTGGGCACCTTATTGCAGCGTGGCCACTTGGTATCTGTGGCGCTCGCTAGACCCTTTGCCCGTGGTCTATTAAGCTACTTATATGGTAAAAATGTCGTTTTAGTATCAATTTTATAGCGCTTGTCAAGCCTTGTAATCGCCTCAAACAGGTTTAAACTTCCCCCTGTTGTAACGCCAAGGAGCCGAAATTGGCCAAAAAAGTATTCCTGGACTTTGAGCATCCGATTGCTGAACTGGAAACCAAGATTGAAGAGCTGCGCTACGTGCAGACCGAGTCTGCGGTAGACATCAGCGAAGAGATCGACCAGTTGGCTAAAAAGAGCCAGCAGCTGACCAAAGACATCTACAGCGACCTCACTCCGTGGCAGATCACCAAGATCGCCCGCCACACCGAGCGCCCCTACACGCTGGACTATATCAACGAGTGCTTTACCGACTATGTCGAGATGCATGGCGACCGCCATTTCGGCGACGACCAGAGCATCGTGGGCGGGCTGGCGCGTTTTAACGGCAATGCGTGCATGGTCCTAGGACACCAAAAAGGCCGCGATACCAAAGAGCGGGCATTGCGCAACTTTGGCATGAGCCGCCCCGAAGGCTACCGCAAGGCCTTGCGCCTGATGAAAACGGCAGAAAAATTCAAGCTGCCTGTCTTCACCTTTGTCGATACACCGGGTGCTTTTCCGGGTATGGACGCAGAAGAGCGAGGCCAGAGCGAGGCGATTGGCCGCAACATTTTTGAGATGGCGCAACTGGAGGTGCCGATCATCACC
>JAYVDN010000711.1:0-6638 GCA_043749385.1 Polaromonas sp. | reverse complement strand
GACCACTGCGGCACATGCCAAACCCGCAAAAGCGCGTTTGCCAAGTTTTGCCATGCGTGTGGGACGGGGGCGAAGCTGTTGCCTGGTACGCAGCCTCTTGTTAGTTCGACGAAATGATCTAGACCAACGGCAGTGGTATTGCCAGCGCGGCTGCTAGACGCCGCGTGCCCTATCCGCATGAAACTGCTTCACATAAGCGCCAAAATTCCCCGCATCCAAAGCCTCGCGCACCTCGCGCATGAGATTTAAAAAGTAGTGCAAGTTATGGATGCTGGCCAGCATGGGGCCGAGCATTTCACCGCAGCGGTCGAGGTGGTGAAAGTAGGCGCGGCTGAAACCGCCCGTCGTTTGGCCGTGGGCGTCGGTGTAGCCCTTACAGGCGTAGCAGGTGCAGGTAGAGTCCACAGGGCCCATGTCGCTTTTGTGCCTGGCGTTGCGCACTTTCAAATCGCCAAAGCGGGTGAACATGTGGCCGTTGCGGGCGTTGCGGGTGGGCATGACGCAGTCAAACATGTCGATGCCGCTTTGCACCCCGGCGATCAAATCTTCGGGCGTGCCTACGCCCATCAGGTAGTGCGGTTTGTGGGCGGGTAGCTTGGGGCCGATGTGCTTGAGCACGCGCATCATATCGTTTTTGGGCTCGCCTACGCTCAGGCCGCCTACGGCGATGCCGGGGAAGTCCAGTGCCTCTAGGCCTGCCAGCGATTCGTCGCGCAGACTTTCAAACATGCCGCCTTGGACGATGCCGAATAAAGCGTTGGGGTTGTTTAAACGCGCAAACTCTTCTTTGCAGCGCTGCGCCCAGCGCAGGCTGAGCTCCATCGACACGCGAGCCTCTTTGTCAGTGGTGATCTGGCCTTTGACTTCGTAGGGCGTGCATTCGTCAAACTGCATAGCGATGTCGCTGTTCAGAATGGTTTGAATCTGCATCGACACTTCGGGGGTGAGAAACAGTTTGTCGCCGTTGACGGGCGAGGCAAAACGCACGCCTTCTTCGCTGATCTTGCGCATCTCGCCCAATGACCACACCTGAAAACCACCGCTGTCGGTGAGGATGGGTTTGTGCCAGTTTTCAAACTGGTGCAGGCCACCAAACTGGCGCATCACGTCTTCGCCGGGGCGCATCCACAGATGGAAGGTGTTGCCCAAAATAATCTGCGCACCCATCTCGTGCAGGCTTTGCGGCATCACGCCCTTGACGGTGCCGTAGGTGCCCACGGGCATGAAGATGGGGGTTTCCACCACGCCGTGGTTGAGCGTGAGGCGGCCTCGGCGGGCGTGGCTGCCAGCGTACGCGCCCTCGGGCGTGGTTTTGGCGGGGTCGGTCTTTAAGAGGTTGAAGGTGAGCATGGAAGTTTTCAGTGGGAGGGTGTTTTGCGGAAAAACTTCACGCCGGGTAATTTTTCAAAATGGGCATCTTGCGTCCACACCATTGCGTGATGGTGTTGTGCAGTGGCGTAGATGAGGCTGTCGGCCATGGCCAGTTCGGTGTGCGCAGCCGCGGCCAGGGTAATCGTCAAATCTGCCTCCACCAGCTCGCCTTGGCGCATCAAGCCTATGGCCTCGCGGGCGACGGAGTCGCTGAGCTCGCGGCGCAGTTTTTTATACACCTCGTACACGGTGATGAGGGGCACGATGAGCCGCTCAGTTTTGGCCACCGCAGGCGCGTACAAGGGCGCTCGCTCGCTGTCCATGAAGTACTCTAGCCAGCAGGAGCTGTCCAGGGTGATCAAACTGGTGGAGTTGCTGACGGTAGTTTGTCTCTGCTGTGGATCAGGCGATGGCCGGGGTTTGGTCATGCAAAGCGCTCAGGGTCGTCTTGAATGCTGCTGTTTTTAAGGCCGCGCGCAATACCACGGTAGGCAGCAGGCGGCTTGACCTCGATCAAACGCAGGCCATCGTCAAAATCTACCCACGCCATTTTTTGACCAGGCACAATGTTGCGCCGCTCGCGCAGAGCCAGCGGGATGACCACTTGAAACTTGGACGACACAGTGATTTCTTCGGTTTTCATATCGATGATTGTACCGTTAAACGATTGTCATGTCGATGCCGTTTTTGTAGCAGCATGCTGTCCCCATAGCTAAAAAAGCGGTATTTTTCAGCAATCGCGTGCTGGTACAGCGCCATGATGTGCCCGTAGCCCGCAAAGGCGCTGACCAGCATCATCAAGGTGCTTTTGGGCAGGTGGAAGTTGGTGATCAGGGCGTCCACCACTTTGAACTCAAAACCAGGGGTGATGAAGATATTGGTGTCGCCGCTGGCTTGGCCGGTTTTAGCCCAGGTCTCTAGTGACCGTACGCTGGTAGTACCCACGGCCACCACTTTGCCGCCGCGTGCCTTGCAGTCCGCTATGGCTTGCAAGGTAGCTGGGGGAATGGCGTAGCGCTCAAAATGCATCACATGGTCAGCGATGTGGTCGGCTTTGACGGGCTGGAAGGTGCCTGCGCCCACATGCAGCGTGACGCTGGCGCGCTGCACACCCTTGGCCTCTAGCGCCGCCAACAAGGCTTCGTCAAAGTGCAGCGCGGCGGTGGGCGCGGCCACGGCGCCGGGGTGTTTGGCAAAGACAGTTTGGTAGCGCTGCGCGTCCTCGCGTTCGTCGGCAACATCGTTTTGCGACAGGGTGCCGCTTTGGTGGCGCTCAATATACGGCGGCAGTGGCATGTGGCCGTGCTGCTCCATCACTGCATACGCGTCATCGGACAGCTCAAAGCGAAACAGCGGGCCGTCGTCGTGGGGCCAGCGGCCTGTGAGCGTGGCGGTAAAGCCGCCCTCCATGTGCAGCACCCCACCGACGCGCGGTTTTTTGCTCACTTTCATGTGGGCGGCCACTTGGCGATGCAGCGGCTTGTCAGACGATGCGCTGTCGGTGAGGACGCGCTCGATCAGCAGTTCGAGCTTGCCGCCGGTAGACTTTTCACCAAACAGCCGGGCCTTGACCACCTGGGTGTCGTTAAACACCAGCAGGTCGCCTGCGTTCAATAAAGCGGGCAGTTGGTGGAACACGCGGTCAACGGGCTGCCCAGCAGTGCCGTCCAGCAGGCGCGAGGCGCTGCGGGTGGGGGCGGGGTGCTGGGCAATCAGCGCGTCGGGTAATTGGAAGTCAAAATGGCTCGTAGCCCAATGGACAATTGCGGGAGCAGCTACTGTTTGCATAGTGCTTGAGGATGGAACACATCCGTACCAAGGTAATCAATAAAAGGAAATGCCCAGATGGCAAAACCGCAGGCACAATTATCCCATGCCCCGCCCCGCCACTGCGCCCTCTGATTTACCGCTGCCCCTCAAGCCCGCTATGCTTCAGCCCGCTTTGCCCAAGCCCGCTGCCAAAAAGCGCGCCGCTGCGGCTGCGAGCGCGCCAACCCCGGGCGCGCCGCCCAAATCGCCCATGCAAAAGGCGCTGGAAAAGCTCGGCCTGCTGCGCCCCATCGACCTGGCACTGCACATTCCACTGCGCTACGAAGATGAGACGCAGATTGCCTTGCTAGGCGATCGCCGTGAGGGCGACAACGTTCAGATTGAAGGCGTGGTGACGCACAGCGAAGTCACTTTCCGTCCGCGCCGCCAACTGCTGGTCACCTTGCAAGACCAGAGCGATACCTGCATCTTGCGGTTTTTCAATTTCTACCCATCCCAGCAAAAGCAGTTGGCCGTGGGCGAGCGCATCCGCGCGCGCGGCGTGCTGCGAGGCGGCATGTTTGGTTGGCAAATGCTGCACCCGGTGTGCAAAGCGGCTGGCGGCGCACTGCCCACGGCGCTCACGCCGGTGTATTCCACCGTGGCCGGTTTGTCGCAGCCCTACTTGCGCCGCGCGGTGCTTACCGGGCTAGAGCAAGCGGCCAGCAGCGGCGCGCTAGACGAAACCATTCCCGCCGCATTCTTAAACCAAAACGCCCACTTGCCAAAGCAAAGCATGCGTGAGGCGCTACAGTTTTTGCACTACCCCGCGCCCGATGTCTCAGTAGCGCAGCTAGAAGACCGTAGCCACCCGGCCTGGCAGCGGCTCAAGTTTGAGGAGTTGCTGGCCCAGCAGCTCTCGCAACTGCAATCCAAACGCGAGCGCGATGCGCTGTGTGCCCCCGTGCTGTCCCCCAAAGCCCAAGGCCTGCATGACCAGCTGCTGGACATCATCCCTTTCACACTGACCAAAGCCCAGCAGCGGGTGTGCGCCGAGGTAGCCCATGACATCGCCCAGCCCATCCCCATGCACCGCCTGCTGCAAGGCGACGTGGGTTCTGGCAAAACCGTGGTCGCCGCGCTGGCCGCCGCCGTGTGCATAGGCGCAGGCTACCAGTGCGCGTTGATGGCCCCCACCGAGATCTTGGCCGAGCAACACTTTCGCAAACTTATCGGCTGGTTGGAGCCTTTGGGCATCCAGGTGGCGTGGCTCACCGGCAGCCAAAAGACCAAAGAACGCCGCGAGATGCTGGGCTTGATTGCCAGTGGCCAAGCAGGTTTGGTGGTCGGCACGCATGCGGTGATCCAGGACAAGGTGCAGTTCCACAACTTGGCCTTAGCCGTCATCGACGAGCAGCACCGCTTTGGCGTCAAGCAGCGCCTGGCGCTGCGCGAGAAGATGAATTTGCTGCCTGCGGAGGCATCAGAAGCCTCCAATTCATTACCAAATCGGCCTGTAGCCCAATCAAATATCGCGGGAGCAGCTATAAATAGTGAAGCGCCTGAAATGCACCCGCCAGCACTCAGGCAAGAACCCCACCTGCTGATGATGACCGCCACACCCATCCCCCGCACCCTGGCCATGAGCTACTACGCCGACCTGGATGTCTCTACCATCGACGAGCTGCCGCCCGGTCGTACCCCCATCGTCACCAAGGTGGTGAGCGAGGCGCGGCGCGACGAAGTGATAGAGCGCATCCGTGCGCAGATCAGTGTTGGCAGGCAGGTCTACTGGGTCTGCCCGCTGATCGAAGAGTCCGAGATGATCGACCTGACCAACGCCACCGAGACGCATGCTGAGCTGAGTGCCGCGCTGCAAGGCCGCGTGCAGGGGCAGCCTATAGTGGTTGGCCTGCTCCATTCGCGTATGCCCCCCGCAGACAAAAAAGCCGTCATGGCCCAGTTCGTCAGCGGCCAGATGCAGGTACTGGTCAGCACCACGGTGATCGAGGTGGGCGTAGACGTGCCCAACGCCTCCTTGATGGTCATCGAGCACGCCGAACGCTTTGGCCTATCGCAACTGCACCAGCTACGCGGCAGGGTAGGCCGAGGCGCAGCCGCCTCCGCCTGCGTGCTGATGTACGCCACCGGCGAGAGCGGCAAGCTAGGCGACACGGCGCGCGCCCGCCTCAAGGTCATGGCACAAACCAACGATGGCTTCGAGATCGCCAAACAAGACCTAGAGATAAGAGGCCCCGGCGAGTTCCTGGGTGCCCGCCAGTCCGGCGCCGCCCTGCTGCGCTTTGCCGATCTGACTACCGACGCGCAGCTTTTGCATACCGCAAGGCAACTCGCCCCGCAGATGCTAGACCAACACCAAGACCAAGCCGAAAAGCACATCGCCCGCTGGTTAGGCGGGCGAGTGGATTATTTGAAAGCCTAGCAATGTCTCTAGAAATATTCGGTACCCAACAAGCCATGGACGCGCTAACAGTACAGGCCAGTTGGGTGCGGGACGAACATTATTTGCTGGAAGCTGTGCGCTATAGTTTTTTTGACCGCACGCCGCTGCAGCGCGCGCTGATGCCGGTGCTGGCCGGGGTGGCAATTTTTTTGTGGTTTTCCCATTGGGGATTTCTGCCCGTCATTTTTACCAGCACCCTGTCTTGGACAGCTGCAGGCATCATTTTTGCAGGTTTGCTGTTGCTGGTTTCGTCTTTGGCCACCTACCGTGCGAACCTCAATGCATCGCGCAAAGCCTACACCTTCCGTGGGGATGCAGTGGCTTGGCAGTTTTCAAAAAATCAGGTGTCCTACGCAGTGGTGGCAGACAGCGCGGCGCCAGCCGAAGGCGGTACACGCCACAGCACACAGTCCCAATGGCGCTGGTATAGCGCGCTGAGCTCTAACGCCGATGGCCTGCGCTTGCACCGCACTGCGACCGAGGCCTATGTGATTCCGCTGAGATCCATCCAAGGGCCAGACCCGGCCATAGCGCTGACGCAAATTACCGATATGGCCCGAAAGGCAGGTTTGCCTGTGCGCGCCGCTGCCGCATCGCATTGGCCCACGACGATGGGCTGCGTGTTGATGATGGCAATGGTACTCACGGTTATTCTGAGCTACGGTGCGATGCATGCGGCCTCACCGCATTTGCGCTACGGGCGGATCGGTAACTTGTGGTTTTCAAGCCTGGAGACTTTTTGGTGGGTGGCAATGCTGGCCAGTCCGTGCTTGGTGGCTTTCCATTTTTTCCTGGCTACCCGCTTGGCGAAGTATGCCCCTGGGAAAAATCAACTGGCTTTTTGGCTACACACGCTGGCTGGTACGGCATGGGGATTGCTGACGGTGAGCGTATTGCAAATGTCCAAGGCATGGATATTTGATGACGCATTGATGGCCAGTAACTCTACCGATGCCATCCCGCTGGGTATCGTCGTCTTCGCTTGCGGTGTGGCCGCACAGCTACTGGCGGTTCACGGTGCTGCGGTTTGGCGAGAGTGGTATGGATTGCAGAG
>JAYVDN010000710.1:0-5038 GCA_043749385.1 Polaromonas sp. | reverse complement strand
CTGTGGCCCAATCAAATCAGGCGCTAGCAGCTATTGAAAGCATAGTAGTTCAGTATGCAGCGCAAATGACGCTGGACGTTAAAGTCAGTGACGAGGTGTTCGCGCAGCTCAAACAACACTTTGACACCACGCAAATTGTGGAGTTGACTGCGGCGATTGCCACCTACAACATGGTGGCGCGGTTTTTGGTGGCGTTGGGGGTGTCGCCTGAGGCTTGGGAAAAAACGTGAAGATGCGCCCAGCCTTAAAGGTGAATAACAGCCGTCAAACTGCCGAGACCGTTGCGACGCTGCGCCGCTCGCGGGTCTGTTCCGTGCCCAAAGCAGGCGTCCACAATGTCCTTGGGCCTGTAAACGTTACTCTTCTGCACGGCCTTCTCGCACGGTGTCTGGATTAGCACCATGCGCCTACGAATTAGGTTCTGATTGTTCCCCTAGCCAGTGGGCCTGCCTAGCCTCTATCGTTTTCGTCCTCCTCGTCCTCCTCGTCCTCCGCAAAGTAGAGATTGGCACCGATAGCGCTCATTCGTTTGAGTCGCTCTTTCCTCTCATCCTTATCCATTTCTTCGTAGTGGTGCTCCAATTCGTCCATAACATCTGCCTTGGAGGCATCTGACCCGAAGCAGTCAAGGTAATCGGATACCAGGGCCGGGTCGAATCCCAGCGGCCGAGTGTTTTTCAAAAATTTAAGGTATCCCGTACTCGGCTCAACGTTCATGAAAAAGATCAGAAGTTCCTTCCAAAGCACATCTTCATCGCTGATATCCACTGTGCGCAAGAAGACGCTTTGCGCCTTTGAAGCATGGCGAAGCTCGTATGTATAGAGGTTCAGCTGACCGGCACGACTTGCAATAACCGCATATACCTTATGAGCAATCTTTTGGATTGTGCGGTGGATGAATTTGCGGTAGCTATCGTTGTTTTCAATGCCGAAGAACTGCGTTTCTTTGGGAAACTCGACCTGCAGAGACTTGGCGAGTAGCGCCTGGACCGCCTTTGCCTCTTTCGCACCTTCGTAAGCTGACGAAAGCACAAACCTGTCATACCGAAAAGTTTTGTAGAAATTTCCGAGCAGGGTCAAGAGATCGTTGTGTGGTGTGCCAAGCTTTAGATCAACATGCGGTTGAAGGCGCACCACAAGATCTTGGTGGTTATGCGTGATGAGGGACTGCTCAAGGGCATTCTGGTCGCAATTGTCTGTGTGCTCAAAAAGCACTACTGCAATCTTCAGTAAACGCTCAAAGCCTACTGACAGTTCATACAGGAACTCAAACAGCTCGTCGTTTATGTCCAACCTGGACATCTCATGGAATCTGCGCAGCCCGTTGTAGATGAAAGTACCCGATATATGAAGTTCCTCTCCTAGTCGAAAGTTCTTCCAAAAATCTGCTGTGTTCATTCTTTGACCCTCCATTACCAACCAGCAGCGTACCCGATGGATTAATGGAAGGTCTATTTTCGATAACCAGTTGGAACACTAAGCGGTACTTAAGTACAGAGTCTCGGCACATTGCGCTGTTTGCGCCACAACGTCACCGTTAAACTGGCATGCGGCAAGCTCTGATGCCCCACAAGGAAACACACGAGATGGACAAAGTTGAATTCAGGGCATTCGCTGGCCCCTCAGATTACCCAGCCATGGTCGCCTGCGCCAACGCGTCATTTGCAGCTGACCAGATAGAGCTCATTCGCACCGTTGATGACCTGGCGCGTGAATACGCATCGTTTACTGACTGCGTACCCGCGCGCGATGTGTGGATTGCTGAAGTCGGCGATGAGATTGCCGGTTATGTGCGCAGCAGTCACTGGGCACAAGCCGATGGCCTTTATGTCTACAACCAGGTCGCCATGGTGGCGCGCAAGTGGCGCAGGCAGGGTATTGGCGGCGCCCTGCATGCCTGGCTGGAAGCTCACCAGCGCAAGCTTGCAGCTGCTCATGTTAATGCCAACGCACATGCCCATCAAGCTTTTGTGATGCAGGGTGAAACCGCCCGAGCCGCGATGCTGACAAAAGCGGGCTATCACGCACAGCGCCATTTCTTTGAGATGGTGCGACCAACGCTGGATGCCGTTGCAGATTTTCCGATGCCATCGGGGATTGAAATCCGGCCGGTGCAGCCAGAGCATCTGCGCAAAATTTGGGATGCACACCAACTGGCCTTCACCACGCATTGGGGTTACGCGCCAAATGACGAGGCTGTCTATCAGCAGTGGTTGAAAACCAAGGCTCAGAAGCCAGAACTTTGGCAAGTGGCCTGGGACACCTCTACCGATGAAGTGGCCGGGCAGGTAAAGGCATTTATCGATGAAAGCTACAACAAGCTTCACGGCCGCAAACGGGGTTGGACTGAATTCATCAGCGTTGGCGAGCCCTGGAGAAAACGCGGCCTTGCGCGGGCGCTGATATCCAAAAGCTTGCAGGCGCAGGCAGCTATCGGCATGCAGGACTCGGGCTTAGGGGTTGATGGCGCAAACCTGGACGGCGCAAATCGCGTTTATGAGGACTGCGGCTTTGTAGTGACCAAGCGCAATTGCATTTACCGAAAGCCGCTGGAACTTGATTCGGTGCTGTAAACGATTGTTTTACCTGCGGCACTGCGCGTTACGCCATCGCCTTGAGTTTGCGCAATGCCGCGATGGTTGCCACACAAGCGCGAGCAGCTTCAGCGCCTTTTTTTACAAAGTGATCGCTGAAAAATTTCAGGTGATCGCCGTGCTCATGAAAATCTTTCGGCGTGAGTACGGCTGAAAGCACTGGAACACCGGTGTCCAGCTGCACGCGCATCAACCCATCAATCACAGCGTGCGCGACAAATTCATGCCGGTAAATTCCGGCGTCTACAACCAGCGCGCAAGCCACTATTGCGTCATATTGCCCGGTGCGGGCCAGCATTTGCGCGTGGAGGGGAATCTCAAACGCGCCCGGCACGTCGTACAAATCAATCGTTTTGGCAGAGTGGCCGAGGCGAGCAGCTTCAGCTAAAAACGCATCGCGTGCGCGCACCACGATGTCAGTATGCCAAGCGGCACTGATGAACGCGATGCGCGCTTTTGCGGTGAGGGTTTTTGTCGAAGTACGGGTCAGTTTCATGGGGTTTCTCTCAAAGAAGTAGCCAGAATCAGGACGCGCACAACCACGGCGGCCGCACAGCCATGCGGCAGCTTTTGTAGTGCGTCTCTTTCATCCGGACTATGACCGTCGGCTCTGGCTTTAAGGATGCTATGCATCACTCCATGCGATGTGTGGCAGCGCAGGCTTGGGCGGTCTACGGCGTTGCATTTCTTGCCAATAGTCAAGCTATTGGACTGCGAAATACGCCTTGTAGCCCATCCCGACCTGCACTACACCCATCCGCAGCGAGTTATGCAGAGCATCCTTTAACCAGATCTGCTGACCCTGCAAGGCATGAGCCTAGACAGGCGCTCGCGGGCTCTTGCCATTGCTGGCAACTACCGCCGGTGAGGAATTTCACCTCGCCCTGAGAACGCTGCTCAAGTCGATGCTTGAGCGTGTTGATATTACCTAGAAATAGCCATGCTTTTTTGAGTAAATGAATCACCCAGGCGACAGATAGGCAAGCTTCGTGTAGCGCGAAGCTTGCTAGTCTTCACGGTATGCAAATCTCCCAGCTTGCAAAACAAACCGGTGTCTCTGCTCACGCACTGCGTCACTACGAGCAGCTAGGTCTGCTGAAGCCGATACGCCTACCCAACGGCTACCGCGACTATTCAGATGGCATGCGCCGTGAGGTGATCTTCATCACGATGTCGCGGCAAATTGGCTTTTCACTTAAATCGATTGCTGAAATTCTCCCGTCTTATCGTGCCAAACGCCTGACGTTCGACGTGCTGGTAACCCACATGCGCTGCCGCATTGCAGAAATTGACGGTCAGATAAAGGTGTTGAAAACACAACGTCAAAAGGCGGTTGATCACATTACCTGGGTCAAGCAACAAAAACAGCATCAGCAATCCACTTTAAGCAAAGGAAAGAAATGAACCATATCCCTGACGCCAATCAACTGCAAAAAATACAAGACACCGTGTTGGCCATGCCGATGGCGCGAACGCTTCGCTTGCGATTCTGCAGTTGTTCACCAGGTCAAGTCGAACTTGAAATACCGATTGATGAAGCCTTTACCTTTCAACCGGGGCAATCGCAGGCTACGCCAGTATTTGCGATTGCAGATTTTGCGGGCGTCGCAGCAGCAGCCACACTGCTGCCGCCGGGCTGGATCAATGCCACAGTTGATGCCAACCTGAAGCTGGTTGCACCTGCCAAAGGCCTTATGTTGAGGGCTAAAGGCAAGGTGGTGCACGCAGGCCGGCTGCTAACGATCTGCGCCGCAGATGTCTATGCCGTAAGCCACAGCGGCGAAGAAACCCTCTGCGCCACGTTGCTAGGAACAGCGCGCAATATTGACATGACCAAGATCCATTATTAAAGTCACGATTTCTTGAGACCAGCTAATCGCAAAAAGTAAAACAATGTTTGAGAATTAGATGCTTACTTTGCAAGCTTAAAAGTTATTTTTTCAACAGAAAATCGCATGTAGCTTCAACTTCGCAAGCTCGGTAACTTTACGGGCCTGACGCTTCCGGCATCGCTAATGCGCAACCTGGGTCTTGCGGCTGGCCAATTGATGACCTTGCGCAAAACATCCAGTGGCTCCATATCACTGACGCCCAAAGCGGGCAAACGCAAGTACTCCGCCGCAGAACTTAGTGCCCAGTGCAGCCTGAAAGTACCGATACCAGACGACTTGATGGCTTGGCAACAAATGGTTCCAATGGGTAATGAGGCTTTGTGATGCGAGCAAAAAGTGCACATCAAAGCGAAGTTTTTATGATCTCGCTGAATCCAACCATCGTTAGCTAGATAAGAGGCACCAGGCCTGTACTGATCCTGTCGAATGAAGACTTCAACCAGGGTGGACGGGCATTGGTAGCGCCCATCACGTAGGGGTGCAATCTTGAACGAGTCGCCGGCTGGGCTGTCACGTTGATGGGCAGCGGGACAGTAACGCAGGGTGCAGTGG
>JAYVDN010000709.1:0-2321 GCA_043749385.1 Polaromonas sp. | reverse complement strand
CCTGATGGCCTGCCCAGCCAAGTGCAGTGTGAGCATTCAGCCCCGGTGCACGCCGCTGTGCATAGCCTGGACGCAGGCAGCCATGTGCTGATCATGAGCTTTAGCCATGCAGAGGATTTAGACGTCGTGGCTGCGTGCCTTATGCGCTTGCGTGAGAAAAACGATCTACCCTTCATTGGCCTGATTGGCAGTAAAACCAAGTGGGCCACGTTTCGCCATCGACTGCAAGAGCGTGGTTTTAGCGCCAAAGAAATCGCGCGCATTACCAGCCCGATAGGCATTGACGGCATCGCAGGCAAAGAGCCTGAAGTGATTGCGGTGAGTGTTGCGGCGCAGCTTTTGCTGCTGCGCTCACAGATCCTGCACATGCAAGATCTGCCCTCGTAACTTGGCGAGATGTACAAATTATTTTTGCCAGCTCCGCCAGCTCTACCAGGTATTGCGCAGCTCGCGCAGCTTCATAAAAACTGTCTTTGCATCGGGATGCTCAGGCAAATCGGGAAAGCTCTTGCGCAACTGGGCGATCACACTGGGGTTGCTTAAGCGCATAAAGGTGTTGTGCTGCTTCTCATCGCGCAGCGTGGTCACCACTGATTTTGAGGGGTCGTGGCCTGTCGTGCTGGGCAGCAGCGCCTGGGCGGCTGCGTTGTCGGGTTCGCGCGCTAATGTGAACTTGAGGTTGTTCTCTATGTAATCGTGGCCGGGGTAGACGAGCGTGTTGTCGGGCAGCTTGGCCAACTGGTCGGCAAAAGTCGCGTACATGGCATGCACATCGCCGCCATTGTGTACGTTGCCAGCGCCTGCGTTAAACAGAGTGTCGCCCGAGAAAAGCGCAGGCTGCTCGGTATGTGAGCGCAGGCATATGTGGCACATGGTGTGGCCCGGTGTGTCCAGGCACTCCAGCTCAACGGTCTTGCCCACTTTAATCACATCGCCGGCCTGCACGCCTCTGTCCATGCCCGCAATGCTGCCACCCGCTTTAAAGTGCGCTATCACTTTGGCCCCGGTTGCGGCCACCACGGCTGCGTTGCCGCCTGTGTGGTCGTGGTGCTCATGGGTGTTGAGAATTTGCGTGATCTGCCACCCTTTCACCTTTGCTGTGGTCAGTGTTTTCTCAGAATCTAGCGGGTCAATCGCCAATGCCTCGCCCGTTTCAGGGCAGGCGATGAGGTAATTGAAATTGCGGTAGGCGTTACCCGTCCAAATGCGTTCGACAATCATGTGTGGCTCCGATCAATATTTGCACCGCAGAAGTTACCACGTTTCGTGCAAGAGCTAATGCGAAACACAAAACAACAACGGCTATCATCAAGCCTCATGCCCGAACCCCGACCAGACTCTGCGCCCGCAGCGCACCCCGACAACGACCTCTCGCCACTGGCTCCCCTGCGCCAGCCCGTGTTTCGTATGCTGTGGCTGACTTGGCTGATAGCCAACACCAGCATGTGGATGAACGATGTGGCCGCAGCGTGGATGATGACCTCACTGACCACTACACCTCTGTGGATTGCCTTGGTGCAAACAGCGGCCAGCTTGCCCGTGTTTTTGCTGGGGCTTCCCAGTGGCGCTCTGGCCGATATTGTGAACCGCAAACGCTACTATTTGTTCACGCAAATCTGGGTGGCTGTCGTGGCCAGTGTGCTGAGTGTGGCGGTCTTTCTGGGTGTCATATCGCCTGCGCTGCTGCTGGCGCTGGTGTTTGCCAACGGGATTGGCTTGGCCATGCGCTGGCCAGTGTTTGCCGCCATCGTGCCCGAAGTGGTGTCCAGGGCGCAGTTGCCAGCAGCACTGGGCCTGAACGGCGTGTCCATGAACGCATCACGTATTTTGGGGCCATTGATTGCGGGTGCGTTGATAGCGAGCGCAGGCAGCGAGTGGGTTTTTGCGCTCAATGCTGTGCTGTCACTGGTCTCAGCCGTAGTCATCTCGCGCTGGCAGCGGGAGCACAAGCCGCATCCACTCGGGCGCGAGCGCTTGGGCAGTGCCATCCGCATTGGCCTGCAGTACGTGGGGCAGTCGCGCCATTTGCAGGGCGTGCTGGTGCGCATATCAATTTTCTTTTTCAGCTCTACCGCGCTTACCGCGTTGCTGCCGCTGGTGGCGCGCGGTTTGCAGGGTGGTGGTGCGGGTACCTTTACGCTGCTGCTGGCCTGCATGGGCGCAGGGGCCATCGTGGCCACCATGTTTTTGCCGCAAATGCGCAGGCGGCTGGCAGGTAACGAGCTGGCGCTGTGTGGTGCGGCGGTGCAGTCGGTGGCCATGCTGGTGATAGCTTTTACGCCCTACACCTGGTTGGCCGTACCCGCCATGTTGTGCGCCGG
>JAYVDN010000708.1:0-6838 GCA_043749385.1 Polaromonas sp. | reverse complement strand
AAGTACACAAAGACTGTTTGACGGCAGGCAGTGAAACGGTGATTGGGGGTTGGACCACCGCCAGCCTGCGCCAGGCGCGCGTGCTCTCCGGCAAGCCAGCCTCTGGCCACCAAGCCACCGAGAAGGTTGGTGGTGCGTGGACGCAAGTGTCGCGTTTGGGTAACCCATTGGTCAACGAGGTAGTAATTGGTCTAAAAGACAAAGACAAGTTCAACGGCTCCAAGCCCAGCGGCGACGGCCAGTTTTTGGACTACGTGACCAACCCCACGCTGCCAGCCTTGCTGGGCTTGGTATTGGCTGGTGATGCTGCGGCCCTGGCACCCACCAACATCCCGCGCACCGACTTGGCCACCGTGTTTCTCACCGGCATTACCGGTGTGAACAAACCAGCTTCCGTCACGCCATCAGAAATGCTGCGCTTGAACACCGCCATTGCGCCTGTGCAGTTTGCGGACCAAAACCGTTTGGGTGTAGCGGGTGAAGTGCTGCGCGTAGGTGGCTTGGCCAACTTGGGCAATGCCAAAGACTTGGCGGGTTTCCCCAATGGTCGCCGTCCTAAAGACGACGTGGTGGACATTGCCTTGGTGGCGGTGTTGGGTGGCCTGTGCGTGATCAACGGCGACAACGACGGCCTCAAGCTCAACAGCATTCCTGGTGTGGCGGGCGTCACCTCGGCTTGCAAAGCCTCTAGCGTGCCCTTGGGTGCTACGTCGGCCAATGTGCATGACGGTGTCGACCAAGCGGTGGTGCCATTCCTGGCCAGCTTCCCGTACTTGAACACGCCTTTGGCAGGTTCCAAGTAATTTTGCAGCACCACAGGAGAAGCTAGTATGAAACTCTACTTACCCAGTCCTTTGCTATTGGCATTGGGCGCAGCCACGATGCTGTTGGCAGCGTGTGGTGACAGCAGCTCGCTGCCCGCGCCAGTTACGCCACCAGCCCCAACGCCCATTACGACCGCGATTCCAGCCTCGGCCACAACCAGCTCGGCGGGAGCTTTCAACTTCGTCAACTCTGTCGCCAGTGCGAGCCAAGATACTGCCGAGCCACTGCTAGATGGTGACTCGGTATTGGCCACTAGCGATACTGACGAGCCGGATCCGAGCGTCTAAGGCGTATCTGTGTCCTCCCCCTTGGGTCGGCGTGCCTTCGGTGCGCCGACTCATTTTTAAAAAGTGTGGGAATTTTCAAAATGAACTCTCTGTATCCTCGCTTAGCCATCGTATTGCTAGCCGCTGTAGGTGCATTTGCACAGGCCGCAGGCCGCGACTGGCAAGCTACCAGCGACAGCCAGGTGATCGAGACTTTGCCGCCGCGCGTGCGCACGCCCAGCACCACTGGCACCCACACACCGCAGGCCGCCGCGCTGGCCGCAAGACAAGCCATTACTTTAGCCCGCCAAACAGCCGATGTGCGCTACCTGGGCCGCGCCCAAGCCAGCCTGGCGCGCTGGTGGAACCAGAGCGACGCGCCGGTAGAGCTGGCCGTACTGCAAGCCACCGTGCACCAAAGCCGCCATGAGTTTGCCGCCGCCAGAACTCTACTGACGCGAGCCTTGCAGCGTGAGCCCCAGCATGCACAAGGCTGGCTCACCTTGGCCACACTAGAGCGCGTAGCAGGCAACTACCCTGCCGCCATGGCAGCGTGCGCGCAAGTCACGCGTGCAGGCGCTGCGCTGTATGGCGCGGCTTGCCAGAACGAGACCGCCTCCTTGCAAGGCCAGCACGACGAAGCACGCCGGGGCCTGGCTCAATTACAGCGCCAAGCCACCGACGCCAGCACCCAAGCGTGGCTAGGCTCTTTATTGGCCGAGAGCGAAGAGCGCGCTGGCCACGACAGCGCTGCGCTGGCTGCGTACCAAGCCAGCCTCGCACTGGCACCCGACGGCTACACCGCCTTGGCCGCAGCCGATTTGCTGCTGCGCACCGACCGCGCGGAGGCAGCGCTCAAGCTGCTAGTCGATCAGCCCGCCAGCGACGCGGTGCTGCTGCGCCGCGCTTATGCCATGAAGCTGCAAAAAAACCCGCAGTGGCAAGCTCTTTCTACAGAGCTGCAAGCGCGCTTTGCTGCACTGGACCAGCGCGGGGACGACCCTGTTACCCACGCCCGCGAGCGCGCGCAGGCCTACCTGTGGCTGGACGCAGATGCCGCCAAGGCCTGGCCATCGGCCAAACTCAACCTCACTCTGCAAAAAGAGCCGCTGGACTGGTGGCTGGCCCTGCAAAGCGCACAGCGCGCAGGGCAAACTGCTGAGCTTGCGCGACTGCGCAGCGAGGTGGCCGCCACTAGCCTGCGCGATGCACGGCTGTCCCGTCTGCTAACCGACAGCAAAATTTTATGAAGCTGTTTACCCAACCGCGTGCTGCAGGGCTGTCATTGCCTCTAGCGCTCCCGGCCTTGCTGGTCTGGCTGTGCATATTGCTGGGCTTTGCAAGCCCCGCATGGGCGCATAAAGCCAGCGATGCCTATTTGCAATTGGGCGAAGCGTCAGTGCCAGCAAATGCCAGCGCCGCCACCACGGCCGCAGGCAAACCCACCGCACTCAAGTATTCCATAGCCCTGCGCGATCTGGATGCTGCGATTGACACCCTGGACGTGGACAACAACCGCACTCTGGAGTGGGGAGAAGTTCGCCAAAACCTGCCTGCTATCCAAGCCTGGGTAGGCCAAGGATTGCTCCTGCAATGCGATGGCAACAGCACGCCCTTGAACTGGGCGTTCGAGTCCTTAGAGCAGCGCAGTGACGGGGCCTATATTCGCCTCGGCAGCTCCGCCACGTGCCCGCGCGGCGATTTTGCCATCACCTACCAGTTGATGCAAGGTGTTGACGCTACGCACCGCCTGCTCGTAGGCGGGCAACTCCAAGGCCAAAGCATTGCCGCAGTGGCATCACCGCAAACCAAGCCCACGGTGAACTTGCGCGCTGCAGGTGCTCGGGCAGTGCAGGGCGCGCAAGCAATGCAGGACGCGTTGCCTGCGCAGCAAAGCGGCCCAGCTGCTTTTGCGCAGTTTTTCCCTGAAGGCATTCACCATATTGCGACGGGCTACGACCACCTGGCTTTTTTACTCGCCCTGATGCTGCCTATCATGCTGCCCCGTCGCAACGAGTCTGCACTGGCTGCACAAACACCGAACCATCAGCGCTCAGGCGTAACGCAGTTGCTGCGCACTATCACCGGTTTCACGATTGGCCATTGCATCACTTTAGTCGCAGCGACTTTGGGTTGGCTTACTCCGCCTACCTGGGTCGAGCCCGCCATCGCCATCAGCATAGGCGTTACAGCATGGCTCAATCTGTACCCCGTGCGCTGGCTGCGCAATGATGTGTTGGCCCTGGGCTTTGGCTTGGTGCACGGCCTGGGCTTCTCGGGCTTGATGCGCGAGGCCAATGTGAGCGACGCGTTGCTGCCTTGGGCCTTGGCAGGCTTTAACCTGGGCGTAGAGGCCGGGCAAATAGTGGGGGTGGTTGCGTGGTGCGGCCTGCATTGGGTGGTGGCGCGCTGGCAGCGCTATGAGCAGGTGGTGGTGCGCGGCGGCTCATGGGCACTGCTGGCGCTGGCCAGCTACTGGACTTTGCAGCGCTTAAGCAGCGGTTGAATCCATAATGTCTTGGGCTACGTACGGTATCTGTGACTGGTCATTTTGAACTACTATCACCATAACACCGAGCCATTTTATGAACGACACCCTACTGGACGTCAAATTAATCGCGCTGATTGACCGTGTAGCCCTGCGTGATGCCCAGGCGCTGCGCCAGCTGTACGACGAGACCAGCTCCAAGCTCTACGCCGTGGCCATGCGGGTGGTGGGCAATACCGAGCATGCCGAAGACGTGCTGCAAGACGCCTACCTCAATATCTGGCGCATTGCAGCCGACTACCGCGCCAGCCTGAGCCCGCCGATGGCCTGGATGGGTGTGGTGGTGCGCAGCAGGGCGCTGGACTTTTTGCGCAAACGCACGGCCGAGCGTTCATTGGCCGGCAAAGAGATTGACGAGCATTTAAGCGACACCTTGGGGAATGATTTGGCAGGCCCCATGGACACCAGCATTGCCAGCGAGCAAGCCTGGGCCTTGCACGAGTGCCTGCGCAAGATTGAGGCCAAGCCGCGCGAGGTGTTGACCATGGCTTATTTCAGAGACCTGAGCCACGGCGAGCTGGCCGAGCAGCTGCGTCTGCCGCTGGGCACGGTGAAAACCTGGATCCGCCGCAGCCTGGAGCAACTGCGCTCTTGCATGGCCAAGTTCGCTTAAGGGTTGCGATGAACATTGGAAACCACCCCGACCTGCTAGACCGCCTGGCGGCCAGCTACGCCCTGGGCACCCTCAAAGGCCCCGCCCGCCGCCGCTTTGAAAGCTATGCCCGCCAAAGCGCCACCGTGCGCGCCAGCGTGCTGCTGTGGCAAACCCGGCTGGAGGCCATGACCGAGCTGCCGGTGCCCATCACGCCCAGCAGCAATGTATGGAAGCGGATAGAAAACGCGCTGGCTGTCGAGCTGCAAAACGTGAGTCTGGCGCGCAGCGCCAAGTCCGCCGAGAGTTTGTTGCAAGCTACGCTACAGCGCTTGCGCAACGCTCTGGGCTGGTGGCGCGGAGCCGCAGCCGTAGGCGCGCTGGCTACTGTAGCCGCAGTAGTGGTGGGCGTGCAAAGCAGCCGCAACCTGGATGCGCAAGTAGGCCAGCTGAGCGCACAGCTTAAAACCAGCCAGCAAATGCAGTACGTGGCGGTGCTGTCAGACGACAAGTCTTCCGCGTCGGTGCTGGTCACTTTTGACCAAGCCAATAACCGCCTCACGCTGAAAAGGGTGGGTGGCTACCAAGAGGCAAGCGACAAATCCTTGCAGCTGTGGGCTTTGCCGGCCAGTGGCGGGCCGCAGTCCTTGGGTGTGCTGACGGGCGACAAGGTGATTCGCTTGGTGGCGCAGGCCGAGCAAGTGGTGACTATTCCCATGCTGGCCATTAGCCTAGAGCCCAAGGGTGGCGTGCCCAGTGCCACAGGGCCCACCGGGCCGGTGTTGTTCAAGGGTGCGTTGCTGGCCACGGCTTTGTAGGCGCGCCGCGCTAGCCGCTGCTTCGTTTCAAAACAGTTCAGGCTCCATAGTCGCCTTTTGGATTGCTACATTTTCAGTAGCTGCTCCCGCGATATTCTGTTGGGCTAGAGCCGTATTCCCTTGTGAATTCTTGGCTTCCAGCTTGCCTACGCGCACCCCCAGCAGCCGAAAGCGCAGGCGCAGGTCGGCGCGCTTCAAGGCCAGGCCTGCGGTGCGGCGGATCAAGGCGGCGTTGTCGGTGCCACTGTCCAGCGTGATGTCGCGGGTGACGATCTTGAAGTTGCCGTAGCGCAGCTTGATGCCAATGGTTTTGCCCACATAGCCTTTGCGCTGCAGGTCAGCGGCCACGCTGTCGCACAGCTGGGTAAATATCGCGGTGAGGGCGGCTTTGTCATGCACGGCGTGCAGGTCGTTTTCAAAGGTGGTCTCGCGGCTCATGCTCACCGGTTCGCTCTCGGTCACCAAGGCGCGCTCGTCACGCCCCCAGGCGGCCGCATGCAGCCAAGCACCGTAGTTTGTGCCAAAGTTCTCTACCAGCTCGTGGGCGGGCTGGGCTGCCAAATCGCCAATGGTATGGATACCGCGTGCCTGCAGCTTGGCCTCGGCTTTGGGGCCTATGCCGTTGATCTTGCGTACATTGAGTGGCCAGATTTTGCTTTGCAAGTCTTCGGCATACACAATGGAAATGCCATTAGGCTTGTTAAATTCGCTGGCCATCTTGGCCAGCAGTTTGTTGGGGGCCACGCCGATAGAGCAGGTGAGACCCGTGGCGTCGAACACGGCTTTTTGCATCAGCCGCGCCAGCGAGCGCCCACCCTCGCGCTGCCCGCCGGGCACGTCGGTCAAGTCCAGGTACACCTCGTCTACGCCCCGGTCCTCCATCAGCGGCGCAATCTCGGTGAGCACGCTTTTAAACTGGCGCGAGAATTTGCGGTACTCGTCAAAGTCCACTGGCAGCAGCAGCGCCTGCGGGCACAGCTTGGCCGCTTTCATCATGCCCATGGCCGAGCCTATGCCAAACTGGCGCGCCGCATAGGTGGCCGTGGTGATCACCCCGCGCCCGGTGTAGTCGGCCAGCACGGGGAAGGCCTGGGGCGGAATCTGCCCTATCGGCGTGTCGGCATACTGCGCCCGCAAAGCATCGTCCAGCCTGCGCCTGCCCCCGCCGATGACCACCGGCAGGCCCTTGAGCTGCGGGTAACGCAGCAGCTCCACCGATGCGTAGAAGGCATCCATGTCCAGGTGGGCAATGCGGCGCAGCGTCATGGGTTTGTCTGGGCAAATTTCAACTTCTGGGGTTACATCGGGGCTAGAGGGTCAGGCGCGCAAGCCATAATACCCATAGCCCATTTTATTATTGAAGAGTCTATAGCTATGCGTGTGGTGATCATCGGCCAACAAGATTTTGGCAAAGCCGTGCTGGAGGCATTTTTAGCCCGTGGCGACACGGTGGTGGGTGTGTTTTGCGCGCCCGATAATGCCGGCGCCAAACCCGACCCCTTCAAGCTGGAGGCCCAAGAGCGGGGCCTAGCCCTGTTCCAGTTTGCCTCCCTGCGCAGCATCGAGGCGCAAACCGCCCTGCGTGAGGTGCAGGCCGACTTAGGCATCATGGCCTTTGTGCTGCAGTTTGTACCGCAAGAGCTGGTGCAAATCCCCAAGCACGGCATGATCCAGTTTCACCCCTCGCTCTTGCCGCGCTACCGTGGCCCCAGCGCCATCAACTGGCCCATTATTCGCGGCGACACCGAGACGGGCCTGACCATCTTTCGCCCCACCGACGGGCTGGACG
>JAYVDN010000707.1:0-10822 GCA_043749385.1 Polaromonas sp. | reverse complement strand
CCTGCTGGCGGGCCACGGCCAATGCCGCCTCGTATTCGCCGTTCAAAATCATGCGGGCGAAGGCCTTGGAGCCGGTCACGTTGGTGCGCTCACCAATATTGACGAACAGCGTGCCTTGGCCGATGAGCACGGGCTCCAGGCCTGAGAGCTTCATGGCGGGGACAGTCGGGCTTGTGGCGGACAGCGCGTCTGCAAAAGGGGTAGAGGACATAACTCACCTGTGTAGAATTTATTCTTACTTACGGGTGAGCGTCGTTGCTATTCATGACCCCAAGCCTGACAAACTGCACATATCGAAGGATTTAACCGGCGGTTAATCCTTTTAGTGCTGTTGCTGCAACGCTCCTTGAGGTATGCTTATTTTAAGGCACACTACAGCTTCGCACAAAACCCCCACACCATGCTAGACAAAATTTTTGGGAAAAGACCTGACGGCCCAGAAGCCAACCGAAAGCGCATGAAAGCGCTGGAAGGATCTGACAGCGCCGATCTGGCGGCCGAACTGCTGACGGCACCCACGGCCTTGATGCAGTTAAGCGCAGAGGAGGGCAAGGTGGTGGTGAGCTATATGAAGCCCCGTAAAATCAGCGCAGGCACCGCATTTATCAAAGAAGGTGATGCCAAAGACACCGGCTACATGATGCTGGTGCTGCACGGTGAAGTGACCGTAGAGAACATCGTGGTCAGCCGCACTTCTGCAGTGACGGTCAATGTGCTGGGTTCTGGCAGCTTGATTGGCGAGATGGGCTTGGTAGACGGCGAACCCCGCTCGGCAACTTGCACCGCTACCACCGACGTGCGTGGGGCCATTCTCACCCGTGAGGCACTGGAAGAGCTGATGAACGATGAGCCGCGCATAGGCGCCAAGCTCATGATGGCCGTGAGCCTGCGCATTGCCCAGCGCCTGCGCGAGACCGCCGACAAACTGCGCCTGTACTCGCAGCTGACCACTGCCATGCAACAGGAAATTGACCGGCTCATGCCCACCTGAGCGGGCCGCACCGGGTATCGCTACCTCTTGCCTATCGCCCGCTCGTACAGCGGCGTGACCTTGGCCAAGTTTTTCTCAATATCCGCAATCCGCGTAGGGCCACTGGGGTGGGTACTCATGAACTGGGGCGGCGCGCCTTTGTTGGCGGCGCCCATTTTTTTCCATAAACTGATGCCTGCGCGCGGGTCGTAGCCTGCCCTGGCAGCCAGCTCCATACCCACCAAATCGGCCTCCGACTCGTCTTCTCGGCCAAATTTCAGCGTCAGCAGCTGCGCGCCCATCCCCATGGCGTGCGAACCCAGATTGCCCAGGCCAAAAGCCTGGCTCAGCACGTTGGCACCCACATTGGTTGCAGCATTTTTGCCCATGCGCTCTCGGGCATGCTCGCGCAGCGCGTGCGCCACCTCGTGGCCCATCACCATGGCCACCTCGTCGTCGGTGAGCTTGAGCTGGTCCAAAATGCCACTGTAGAAGGCGATTTTGCCGCCGGGCATGCAAAACGCATTGATCTGGTTGCTGTTGAGCAGATTCACCTCCCACTTCCAGTCCTTGGCACGGGGATTCCACTCGTACGAAAAAGGAATGATTTTTTGCGCTATGGCGCGCAGGCGCACCACCTGCGGGTGCGAATCAGGCGCCAGGGCGTTCTTAGCGTTCGCATCTTGCTGTAATTTTTGGTACTGAGCGCTGGCCGCTTGCTCGACCTGGTTGGCCGAAGCAAATTTTGTAAAAACAGAGTTTTTACCCACCTCTACGCCCTCGCGGGCCATGCTGGCTGCGGGCAGCAAGGTGAACAATGCCAGTGCCGCCCAGATAGCGGCACGACGGGGGAAGGAATATGCAATAGTCATGGTGCGCCGAGTGCCTCCAAAAATTAACGCTGTCGGGGCTGGCCCGTGCTGGGCATATTGTGCATGAACAGGTCAAGCCCAGCGGTGATAACGCGCGACCCCCTGGGCTAGCGTACACAGCAAAAAAAACGGCCACCCGAGAGTGGCCGTATCAAAGTCCTTGGGGACATCGTTGGGAAACTTGCTGCGTAGCCTGAGCTTTCCTCGGCTCTGCTCACTCATTATGAAATCCCTGTAGCGCTAAAGTGTGACAACGAACAAAATGCATTTTGCAGCCATTTCGCCTGTGTGAACATCCCCCATTCAGGGGATGTGAGGGGTATTTTTACAACAATTTTGGCTAAAACGTGTTTTAAATCACATGTTCAGAGCAGGCCGTTTGTGCCAACACCGGTGTGGGCGGGCGATCTAGGCTCCCGGCAGATGCACCACAAAGCATGCACCTCCGCCCGGGCGGTTGTGGCATTGCACGCTGCCGCCATGGTTTTGGGCGATAGATTGCACCAAAGCCAGCCCCAAGCCTACCCCACCATCGCGCTCGCTGGCCCGGTTGCTGCGGTAAAACGGCTCAAAAATGCGCTGCTGCTCGGCCTCAGGCACGCCCGGGCCACGGTCACCTACTTCTATCTCTATCCCATGGGCACTGCCCGGCGCGTTGCACAGGCGCATGTGTACGTCGCTGCCGCCGTAGCGCTGCGCGTTGTCCAGCAGATTGCGCAGCAGGCGGCGCAACAGGCGGGGCACACCTTGCATGTGCAATTGCTGCGCTTGGCACTCTAACGGCACGCTCAGGCGCGCGCACTCCTCGGCAGCCAGTGCTATCACGTCCACTGGCTCGGCCTTGCCCATGTCGATGGCGGCGCTGTGCTGGGCCGCGTCCAGCCTGCTGGCCAGCAAGATTTCTTCAATCAATGCGTCCAGCTCGCTGATGTTGCGCGCCAGCTCGCCTTTGAGTGCGGCGCTGGGAGCGCTTTGCATCAGCTCCAGGCCCATGCGGATGCGTGCCAGCGGTGAGCGCAGCTCGTGCGAGGCGTTGGCCAGTAGCGACTTATGCGACAGCACCAGCGCCTCTACACGGTCGGCAGCCGCGTTGAAGCGCTCGCCCAGAAAAGCCACCTCATCACGCCCCTGCACGTCTACCCGCGCACTCAAGTCACCCGCGCCCCAACGCTCTACGCCTTTGCGCAGTCCTTCCAGGCGCTTGGTTAAGCGGCGCACGACCGGGTAGCTGCCCAGCGCTACCGCAAAAGCCACCACGCCCCACAGCCAGAGCAAGATCGTCGGGTTGCGCTGCACATTGGTGTCTAGCCAGCGCGGCAAGATGCCACCGGGCTGTTGGTTGCCGGGTGGCGACATACCTTCGGCCTGGGGCCGTATGCGAGGTGGGAGCAGCATGGACAGGGTTTTGCCATCCGGCATGGTGACCTGAAACTCCAGCCCCTGGCCCGGCACCCGCACGGGCCGGGCGCTGGCCTGGCCGATGACTTTCCCGCTGCTGTCGCGCACGATCAGCTCGCGGGCGGGGAGCTCAGCCAGGCGCTCATTGCGGATCCGCTCAGCCTGGGTGCGCCACAGCCAACCGAAGGCCAAGGTCAACACCAGTACTGTCAACACCACCGCCAGCCAGATGCGCACGTACAAACGGTTAAAGAACGGTATTTGCATAAAATAGGGCTGCAGGCCAATAGAATATCGCGGTAGCAGCTATTAAATATATAGTGACTATGGCGTAGATACAGCGCTGGCTAGTCTTGCTGCTTGGCAAATACATAGCCCACCCCGCGCACGGTGACGATGCGCTGGGGCTCTTTCGGGTCGGCCTCAATAGCGGCGCGTATGCGGCCCATGTGCACGTCGATGGAGCGGTCAAAGGCCTCCAGCTCGCGGCCGCGCACGGCCTCCATGATCTGCTCGCGCGTCAGCACCCGGCCTGCGCGCTCGGCCCTGGCCACCAGCAGGTCAAACTGGTAGGAGGTCAGCTCCACCGCGTTGCCCGCCACTTGCACGGTGCGTGCGTTACGGTCAATCTCCAGCGTGCCAAAGGCCATGCGGCGGCTGATGGCAGCGGCCCCTTCGCCGTGGCGGCGAAGGATGGCGCGGATGCGGGCCAGCAGCTCGCGCGGCTCAAACGGCTTGGACAAATAGTCGTCTGCGCCCAGTTCCAGGCCAATGATACGGTCCATCGCGTCGCCTTTACCGGTCAGCATCAGCACCGGCGTGCGCGCCACATCGCCCGACAGAGCGCGCAAGCGGCGGCAGACCTCCAGGCCGTCGATACCAGGCATCATCAGGTCCAAAATTACCAGGTCTGGCGGCGCCGCTTGCAGCGCCTGCAGGCCTGCCAGGCCATCCATCGCGTGGGTGAATTCAAAATCATTCCCGCGCAGGTATTCACCCACCATATTGGCCAGGCGGGCATCGTCCTCGATCATCAGCAATTGGGTCATAGGCTGCATACTAACGCCAGTCAGGTCAGCGGGTATCTGGGCTTACGTGGATTACTCGCCCAAACCGCTGCCCCACCCGCCACCCCACCGGCTACCAGAACCCATGTCGCCGCCCCAGTGGCCCTGGCCGTGACCGTGACCATGACCCTGCGCGCCGTGCTGCTGCATGCGCTGTGCCAGCTTCGTGCGCTGTGCGGGGGTCAGCACCTCGGCGGAATCGGCCATCTGCTGCACCATGCGCTTGCTCATGCTGTCGGCCAGGCTGCTTTGCTCTTGGCGCAGGCGCTCCAGGGCGTTGCGGTCAATGGAGCTGGCAGCCAGCAAGTCCATGCCTTTTTTGCGCCCTGCCATGCGCTGCGCGCGTAGCGGTTGCATATCGGCCATGGTGGTTTGCGCCAGCTTGACCAGGCGGTCTTTTTGCTCTGGCGTGCCGTCTACGGCTTTGATCAACCTGCTGATGCGCTGGTCGATGGCTTGGGCCATCTGTTCAGGCGTGGGCGGCTGACCCGGGCTGCGGCCGTGCGGGGGCTCCGCAGGCGCAGTTTGCGCGGTAGCGTGCGTAGCTAATGCGGCTAAACCGCCTAAGGCGGCCAATGAGGTGAACCAGCGACGGGTGGTAGCGGGCCTAGGGTGGGAGGTGTGCATAAAAAGTCCTTTATAAGCAATCTCAACACGCCATACTTTGGCGCCCCTGCGCTAATTGCCCATGAATAGGCGGTAAAGTTAAGTAAATGCATTCATCAGGCACATGACCACCTCAGACCTTACCCGACGTATTGCGCCCACGCGCCAGCGTGCAGCCGGGTGCGGCCAGGTGCGGTAGCGTTGCAGGTAGCTGTATAACTACGCCTTTCAAATTTTAAGCACTACATAATTAATAGCTTCCCCCGCGATATTCTAAAGGGCTGCAGGCCAATTAGCACCTTAGAAATAGGCCAAAATCGCGGTCTGGGAACGTTTTGGAAGGTCTGGCCACTCGAAATTCGTCTGACAACCGAAAAATTGGCAGTTTGAAAGCCGTTTTTAAGGTGCTAATCGGCCTGCAGCCCTTTAGAATATCGCGGGAGCAGCTATTAAATAAAGAGTGCTGAGCTTAGGCAAAACATGCTATCGCAATGCTGCTTCTATGTCTTTGGCCAGCGAAGCGGGCGCGTCCTGCGGGGCGTAGCGCTTGATCACCTGGCCATCTTTGCCGACCAAGAACTTGGTGAAGTTCCACTTTATGGCCTTGCTGCCCAGCAGTCCAGGAGCCTCGCCACACAGCCACTGGAACAGCGGTGTCGCCTCTGCGCCATTGACATCTACCTTCGCCATCATGGGAAAACTCACCCCGTAGTTGAGCTGGCAGAAGCTGGCAATTTCTGCGTTGCTGCCTGGGTCTTGGCTGCCAAACTGGTTGCAGGGAAAGCCGAGCACCGCCAAACCGCGCTTGCCGTACTGCTGGTGCAAGGTCTCCAGCCCTGCAAACTGCGGGGTAAAACCACAGGCGCTGGCGGTGTTCACTATCAGCATAGCTTTACCGCGATAGGTTTTAAGCGCCACGCTGTGCCCAGCCGTATCGAGCGCCTGAAAGTCGTAGATGGATGTAGTCATAAGGTATCGTAGCGCAAACTTGCTTCTTATGCTGACGGCCAACACGGCCTTCAAACCGTTGTTTTAAAAAACTATCGGGCACAATTTAGCACGCCCAAAGCCAAACTATCGCCCGATAGTCCAAGCGATGTTTGCGTCCTGGGCTGTCCTTGCTTAGAATGTAGCGATACGTTATGCAAGTTATCCAAACCTTAGTTACAACATCTACGCGCAAAACTGCTTGCGTGGGTGTTTGTGTGCCAGCTGCTACGAAGGCTCTCGATGAGTAATCCCCACAAAATAGCGTTAGTCGGTTTCTCCTCCTTTGAGCGCGCAACCTTCGAATCGTTTTTTCGGCTCGCCGCGCGCCGGCCGCCCGGCTATGTGCTGGTCGCCAGCCCTGCCGAAGCCAGCCTGGCCGTAGTCAACGCTGACGACCCTGCCACCATGCGTGCTGCCATGGCCAGCAAGCCTTGCGCCCACGTCATGCTGATCGGTAGTGAAGATGGTGGCACTGGCTGGGCTCTGCAGCGCCGCCCCTTAAATCTGATGAAGGTGCTGACCAACGTAGAGCAACTGTTGTCACCGCAAGCGCCTGCCGTCGCGCCCTTAGCCAAAAGCGCGCCCCCCTTCCAACCCGCTGCGCACGCAGCAGCGCCCGCGCGCCCAACCGCGCCCGCCAGCGGTGGTTTTGCCGCCACTCGCCCTTTTGCGCCATTGAACACCAGCCCAGCGGCCTCTCCCGCAGCTGCGCCAGCCCCTGCCGCCAAGACCATACCGGCCTACAAACCTGTCCAAGCCGCATCTGCAGCGGCGGCGGTGGCTGGGCAAGGTACTGCACCCAAGTCATCGCGTGGGGATGTGCGTCTTGGAATGGGTGACTTTTCCAACAGCCGGGACAGCCCCCTCGTGGGAGGCGACGCCAAGCAAAGTGATTTTGAAGACGACAGCCAGATGGACCATATTTTGGTGGTCGACGACAGTGATATCGCCCTTAAATTCATGCGTAACCGCTTAACCCGATTCGGCTTTAGAACCGATCTGGTGAACTCTGGCGAAGAAGCGCTAGGCCGTGTCAGCGCCCGGCCCTACAAATTTGTGTTCCTGGACGTGATGATGGAAGGCCTGGATGGCTACCAAACTTGCAGGGCCATCAAGCAGCGCAAGTACAGCGAAGGCAAGCCTCCTGTGGTGGTGATGCTTACCAGCCGAGGCGGCACGATTGACAAAATTCGCGGCACACTGGCGGGCTGCGATGCCTATTTGACCAAGCCCCTGAATGAGCGCGATTTGATCGCCGTGTTGGCCAAACATGACCGCACCGTGGCGCGCGGCTTTCAAGAGACTAATTTTGGTGCCAGTGCCAGGTCTGGCTTTGGTGCGATGCCATCACGGTAATTTCATTGGGCAAGCTCGGGCAACCCGCGCACCCAAGCACCCTTATGAAGATATTGCGAAATAGTTAAGAGAAAAGAGAAGTTTTATGAAAAAAGTATTGGTCGTAGATGATGCACCCGTGGATGCACAAAACTTGCAGCGCATCTTCTCCGACGCTGGTTGGATGGTTGTGTCCGCCAGCTCCGGGGCCGAGGCGGTTGCCAAAGCCAAAGCAGAAGTGCCTGACTTGATCATGATGGATGTCAACATGCCTGGCTTGGACGGTTTTTCTGCTACGCGCCAGCTCATGCAAGACCCAACCACCAAGGGGATTCCGGTAGTTTTTGTGACTTCCAAAGACCAAAAAGCTGACCGCGTATTCGCCCAAATGCTGGGTGCCAAAGGGTATGTGACCAAGCCCTACACTTCCGATCAAATTCTCAATGCGATTTGATTGGCGCGCTGTTTGCCAGTAAATCAGGCGCTGCTGCACTGATCTCCATCTATTACTGAATACCTGTTTTGAAAATTGCACAAGGCATCATTTGCGGCTCCTGGGCTCTGGCACTCTCGTTTGACTGGGCGCGACAGATTGTCGAGGAATTTGAAATCAGTGCCATTCCCAAGTCACCTACCTGGCTGCTAGGTGCAGCCAACATCGAGGGTAATATTTTGCCCGTGATTGATTTGGCTGTGTATTTCAGCCCCGCTACGGCCAACTTAACCTTGTCCCCCAGCCAACGTCTGCTGGTGGGTGGGTTGACGGCCGCTGGCGCGGACGAAGCTGTGGCGTTGATATTTAATGGCTTGCCTCAGCAGCTGAACTACGAAGCCCAGGAGCTTACGTATGCTGGAGCTTTGCCCGCCAGTTTGCGCGAGGCCTGTGATGCCGTGGCCAGCGACCAGTCGGGGCGCAATTATTTGGAAATCAACATGGATAAACTCATGGCCGTCCTGGCAGATGAGTTGTCGTTGTTGTAAACCTCACAGCATCTCAGGCTGTGTATGTGCTTGATGTACCTGTACCGTATTGACCTTTCGTTAAAGTTTGCCCATAGGATTTGACATGTTATCTACCATTCGCTCGCAGCTTTTTGTCCTGCTTTCTCTGGCCATGTTGGTGGTGCTCATCTTGGGCGGCACAGGTTACTACAACCAAACGCAGTTCCTGGAGGCCCTGGAGCAGTCCCAGGGCGACGGTGTGGCCATGCGAAACCACATGCAGACGGACATGTTGCACGACAACTTGCGCGGCTTGGTGGAGCAGTACACCGGTGCCGTTCGCGACAACAGCCCCGAGCGCGTCAAAGCCGCGGCCACCGAACTGAAAACCAATGCTACCAACATCAAGGCCGAGTTTGCCAAGAATAATAATGCAAGCACTTTGTCAGAAAAAGCGCGCACCGAGATAGCCCGTATTGCGCCCTTGGTGGCCGACTATGCGCAGGCGGCAGAAAAAGTCAGCGTGATTGCTGACCCGGCCGAGTTGGAAACCTCGCGTGCCGGATTCACCAGCAAGTTCAAAGTATTGGAGGGCGAGCTGGGTACCGTGCGCGACCTGATTGAAGCCGAGATTATTGAAACCAAAACGACCGGCGAGCTGATTGCCAACCGCGCCCTGGTGTTCACCATCATCACCTTTGTGCTAGGAGCCTTGTTGCTGTCGGTTTTTGGTTTCATACTGTATGCCAAGCTGACGCTGGGTTTGAACCAGGTGCAAACCACGATTGAAAAGGTAAACCAGGGCGATGTCGCGGCGCGTACCCTGATGACCAGCAGAGACGAGTTGGGCACACTGGGCCGCGCTTTTGACGGCATGTTGGATGACCGAATTTCCTCGCTGGAAAAAGCCGGTAAAGAAAACGAAGTTCTGAACAACTCGGTGATCGCCCTGCTGCAAACGGTGTTCCAGCTAGGTAACCGAGACTTGACTGCGCGCGCGCCAGTGACGGAGGACATTATTGGCACGGTGTCCTCGTCCATCAACCAACTGACTGAAGAAACCGGGCGCACATTGGCCGAAGTGCAAAGTATTGCCGAGCAAGTGCGCACCACGTCCGAGGCGGTGCGGGTGCAATCGGTGATGGTAGAAGAAACGGCCCGCACCGAACGCGAAGCCCTGCAGACCATGTCGGTCAACCTGAACCAAGCCACCGACCAGTTGGCCCAAATGGCCACACTGTCCAGCCAGTCGAACACGGCTGCAGAGCAGGCGGCTACGGCTACTCAGGCAGCTTTGACAGCGGTGGATGGCACGGTAAAAGGTATGGACCAGTTACGTGATTCGATCTCGGACATGGAGAAACGCTTTAAACGCCTGGGCGAGCGTTCACAGGAAATTTCAACCGCTGTGCAGCTGATCAATACGATTTCTGAGCGCACCCACGTCCTGGCGCTGAACGCTTCCATGCAGGCGGCTACTGCCGGTGAAGCCGGACGCGGATTTGCAGTGGTGGCCGAAGAGGTGCAGCGCCTGTCGGACAGCTCGCGCCAAGCCACATCAACCATCTCGCAACTGGTGGGTAACATCCAGGCCGAAACCAATGAAACCCTGTTTACTGTGAACCGCCTGATTGGGGAGGTGGTCAAGCAGTCCGAGCTGGCGCAGCGTGCTGGCGTGCAGATGAACCAAACGCAAACCACGACCACGCAGTTGGTGGGCTTGGTGCGCCAGATTGCGACCTTCTCTGATCAACAGGCCAAGCTGGCCACCAGCTTGCAGCAGTCGGTGCTGGACATTAACCAAGGTACCGAACAAACCTCGTCCGCTATTGCTGAGCAAACCGCTTCCACACAAACGTTGGCAGATTTCTCTCGCCGTTTGACGCAAGCGGTGGGCCAGTTCAAGCTGCCCGAACATACCGCTTAACGTCTGGTTTGAATCTCTCACAACCGGGCTGGCTATGACCATTGACGATCTGTTGGGCTTGCTGCGCGAAGAGTTCGCGCTGGATGTGTCTGCCACGCAGCAGGCCTTGGCACAGGCCGTCCAACATCCGGCTACTGCAGCAGAGCACATCGAGCCCATGCTGGGGTTTATTGAGCGCTCCATTCAGGCCAGCGCTTTGGTAGGCTTGCATGGTTGGGGCGGCTATTTGCAGCAAATTGCCGAGTTCACCCAAGCGCAAATGCTTGCGCCCGACGGCCCGTCACTGGTCTGGCTCGAGGGTTGGATGGGCCCTGCACAAGCGTATCTTGAAGTCCCCGCAGAGCCTGGCAGCGCCGATGCCATTTTGAATTTTTTGCGCGCCTGCCCGCAGCAGGCCGATGAATCGGTACTGGAGTTTTTGCGCGATTTACTGCTTACGCCTCCGGCTTTGACAGCAGAAGATTTGGCCGCCTCTACGGCCTTGCTGGAGCCGGCGACCGAAGAGGATGTGAGCTTAGCCACCGACGAGGTAGACACGGGTTTGCTGTCGGCCATGTTGGTCGATGCACCAGAGCAACTGGACAAATTGTTAGTTCATCTGGACAACTTGGCAAAAGGCGCCGCTACAGAGGCGCATTTGGTCGAGGCCCAGCGTATTGCGCACACCTTTAAAGGCTCGGGCAACATCATTGGTTTGCCAGGTATCGGCCGCTTG
>JAYVDN010000706.1:0-3267 GCA_043749385.1 Polaromonas sp. | reverse complement strand
GTCGGGTTGCCCAAAATTTCTTCCAACTTGGCCTGCTCTTCGCGCAGCTCCTTTAGCTCGCTCTCAATTTTGATGCCTTCCAGGCGCGCCAGTTGACGCAGACGAATGTCCAAAATGTCTTCGGCCTGGATCGTGCTGAGCTTGAAGCGCTCCATCAGCGCGGCCTTGGGCTCGTCGCTTTGGCGGATGATGGCAATCACCTCATCGATGTTGAGCAACACCAGTTGCCGGCCTTCGAGGATGTGGATGCGCTCCAGCACCTTATTGAGCCGGTGGCGCGAGCGCCGCTCGATGGTGATGGCACGAAACTCGATCCACTCCACCAGCATCTGGCGCAGGCTCTTCAAAGTAGGCCTGCCGTCGATGCCGATGGCGGTGAGGTTGATGGAGGAAGTGGTCTCCAACGACGTGTGCGCCAAGAGCGCGGTGATCAGCTCGCTTTGCTCTATCTTGCTGGTTTTGGGCTCAAACACCAGGCGCACCGCCGCCTCGCGGTTGCTCTCGTCGCGTGTGGCATCCAGCAGCGCCAGCATGCTGGCTTTGAGCTGGGTTTGGTCCAGGCTGAGGGCTTTTTTGCCCGCTTTGACTTTGGGGTTGGTGATCTCTTCGATCTCCTCCAGCACCTTTTGCGTGCTGGTGCCAGGGGGCAGCTCGGTGACCACCAGCTGCCACTGGCCGCGCGCCAGCTCTTCAATCTTCCAGCGGGCACGCACCTTGAGCGAGCCTCGGCCGGTTTTATACGCCTCAGAGATCTCTAGCGCGCTGCTGATGATCTGCCCGCCATTGGCGTAGTCGGGCCCGGGGATGATGGCAAACAGCTCGTCGTCGCTCAGCTTGGGGCTTTTGATCAAGGCCACGCAGGCGTCGGCCACTTCGCGCAGATTGTGGCTGGGGATCTCGGTGGCCAGGCCCACTGCGATGCCAGAGGCACCGTTAAGCAGGTTAAACGGCAATCTAGCCGGCAGCTGCTTGGGCTCGAGCTCGCTGCCGTCGTAGTTGGGGATGAAGTCCACCGTGCCCATGTCCAGCTCGTCGAGGAGCAGGCTGGTGATGCGGGCCAAGCGTGCCTCGGTGTAGCGCATGGCGGCTGCGCCGTCGCCATCGCGGCTGCCAAAGTTACCCTGCCCGTCGATCAGCGGGTAGCGCTGGCTGAAGTCTTGCGCCATGCGCACCATGGCATCGTAGGCGGCGCTGTCGCCATGGGGGTGGTATTTGCCCAGCACATCGCCGACCACGCGGGCGCTCTTGACGGGTTTGGCACCCGCGTTGCCGTTGGCACCGCCAAAGGAAAGGCCCATGCGGCCCATGCTGTACAAAATGCGCCGCTGCACCGGTTTTTGGCCATCGCACACATCGGGCAGCGCGCGGCCTTTGACGACGCTCAAGGCGTATTCAAGGTAGGCGCGCTGGGCATAGGTGGCTAGGTTGAGGCTGTCGTCGGTTTCGCCGGAAAAATCTGTAGGGGGTTGCTCGTTCATGGGTCAGTGGTCAAAGTCAAATAGGGCTTACTGCGCTGCAGGCAGCTTGGCAGTGGCATCGGGTGTGGACGTGTTGTCAGCGGCCAAGCCGTTCATGCTTGGCACCATGTTGCCGCGTCCCGTGGCGCCGCCGATCACCATGCTCACGCGTTTGGGTGGCTTGGCGACCTCAATAGCTTTGACTTCCGCCAAACGTTTGGCCATGAGCACCGGCGGCTTGAGGGTGGCGTACATCTGCAAAATGGTTTTCACGTAGTTTTGCGTTTCTTTGTAGGGCGGTATCTGGTTGCCATAGCGTTTGACTGCGCCCTCGCCCGCGTTGTAGGCAGCCAAGGCCAAGTCCAGCTTGCCGGGGAACATCAGCATCAAATCGCGCAAATAGCGGGTGCCTGCCAAAATATTGGTTTTGGGGTCGGTGAGCTTTTTTTCAATCGTGTTCTTGGCATCGCCCTTCACGCCATAACGCTGGGCGGTGGGGGGCATGAGCTGCATCAGGCCTACGGCGCCCTTGGGCGACACCGCCCCAGCGTCAAAACCTGACTCGGTCGCGATCAACGCTTGCAACAGCTCAAAATCAATATGGTGAACGCTGGAAGCCTCGCGCATGTGGTGCTTCACGGCCTTGAAATTGGGTGACACGTCGAAAAAAGTTTGCAGCTTGGGGGACAGGGCAGATGGTCCCATCAAAGCTTGCGTCTCGGTGGGTACCACTACCGCACTCGGAGCTACAGGCAGGCCATCCTGGGTGTCAAAATTCTGCCCGTTTCTAAAGTACAGCTCGTAGCGATCGTCCACCTTCTCCGAGGCAAAACGCGCCACGCCTTTGTCGTCCACATAGCCCCATACATCGGCGTACGCGCTGCCAGCTGCGCATGCCAGCAGGCTCAGTACAGCCAGCGCGCGCTTCCAATTGCATAGCTGCTCCCGCGATATTTTATTGGGCTGCAGGCCCAATAGGCTTGACATTAGCAGTGACGAACGGATATTCACTTACGGCAGCTCCAGCGCCTGCGCGCGGCGCGCGGCAAACTCGCCGCGCAGCATGGACAGTACCACCAATGAGTCGTAACTGGTAGTGCCTTCCTCTGAGCGGATACGCACGGCATCGCGCAAAGTGCCCTCCACTACAAACCCTTCGCTGTCATAAAACGCTTTGGCGCGCTGGTTACTCTGCTTCACGTCCAGCCAAAAGCGGTGCGCCTTCAGGTCGTCAAACGCCACCCTTTTCGCCACCCGCAGCGCCGCGCGGCCAAAGCCTTGGCCCTTGCCTTGCACCACCATGCGCTTGAGCTCCAGCGACTGGTGCTGGCTGCGGCAACCGATGAGGATAAGAAAACCTACCGGCTCCAGCCCCTCACCACCTTCGACGATGAAATGCCTGAAGTCTGGGAACCTGATGGCCGCTTCGTGCTGGGTTCTGTCCCACGGCGTGATGAAGGGCAAATTCTGCTCGTCCTGCTCCAGCGACAGCACATAAGCCAGGTCGCTTTGCATGGTGGGGCGTAGACGGACTCTGGCGGTCACTGTGTTGGTCTTCCTGTTGGGTTGAGGGTTGTCATTGGGGCGAAAACGGACTTCCGGACGCAGAGGACGCGAAAGTTACGCAGAGGACGCAAAAAAGAAAATACCAAAAAAATACAAAATGAACTGCTACCCAATTCAGATTTTTTAAAGTTGCATTCAATTTTGGTTTTATTTTTCTTTGTCTTCTTTTGCGTCCTTTGCGTAACCTTAGCGTCCTCTGCGTCCGGAAGTTCTCCCCTCTTCATCCAAGTTAATTCGAGACAAA
>JAYVDN010000705.1:0-6134 GCA_043749385.1 Polaromonas sp. | reverse complement strand
ATATTCATTCTAAATCAACCAACGCTCGCCAACATCCCCACCGCCATCAACACCATGCCCACATCTTCCACAATGGTGACGGTGCTCATGGGCAACTGGAACACGGTGCCCAGGCAGGCGCATTGGATTTTGGTTTTACTCATCACCGCGCGTATGACTCCGATGGCAGAAAAACCCATGACGATGACGGTGGCCCAATTAGTAACCACCGGGTTGAAGTTGGCTAAATAGGCCATGCCCAGCGCCAGCTCGACAAACGGGTACACCAGGCCCCAGCCCTGCCAGCGCGCGGCCAGCAGGTCGTAGCCGGCGTAGGCATTGGCAAAGGCGCGGATGTCTAGCAGCTTGAAAAACGCAAACACCAAAAAGAAACCCGCCATAAAGTAGCGCATGGTCTCCCCTGCCGTCACTGTCTGCAAACCCATCATCAGGTGCATGCCCAGGCCCATGGGCTCGCCCATGGCGGCGGCGTGCAGGCCTACTTGCACCAGCAGGCTAGCGCCCAAGATAAACGCAATGATCAAGAGCAAGGGGTAGTAGGTAGCCAGCCAACTGGTAGGCGCTTCAGCGGCCTCTACTGAGGAGTTATTTGCTATAAATGGTATAGCTGCTCCCGCGATATTCTGAGGGGCTACAGGCTGATTAGGCGTTAAAACATAGTTCCCCGCCTGGCTCACAGCCGATTGCAGCTGCTCTATGCTGGCGTGCGGGTTGGTGAGCGTGACCTGCATGGGTGCCAGCGTCACGGCCACCGCATCGGCCAGTGGCTGCAAGGCTTTGGTCACCTTGGCGCTGCATGCGCCGCAGTGCAGGCCTTCGAGTGGGTAGGTGATGGACTGGGTCACAGTGGTTCCCTATTGAAGTTGAGTCGCGTTAGGTGGTGGCCGGAAGGCGCAGTTCGGCCCGGGCCTGGCGCAGCACGCTGTAGGCGCTGCTTAGCGCCAGCGCGCCCATGCCCAATGCCACCGCTAGATCAGGCCAAGCCGTGTGGGTGCCCGCTACACCCAGCGCGGCCAGCAGCACAGCCACATTGCCTATGGCGTCGTTGCGCGAGCACAGCCACACGCTGCGCATATTGGCATCGCCCTCGCGCCAGGCATACAGCAGCGCCGCTACGCCCACGTTGGCTGCCAGTGCCAACAGGCTGATGACGCCCATCGTCAGCGCCTCGGGTGGTGTGCCCGTGCGTGCGGCCCACAAGGCCTTGCCCACCACAAACAAGCCAAAGCCCAGCATGCACAGGCCTTTGACAAACGCCGCGCGCGCCCGCCAAGCCAGCGCCATCGTCAGCACCGCCAGCGACACGCCATAGTTGGCCGCGTCGCCAAAAAAGTCTATCGCGTCGGCCAACAGCGACACCGAGCCCGAGCTGAACCCGGCAGACAGTTCTACCGCAAACATGATGGCGTTCACGATCAACGCTATCCACAGCACGCGGCGGTAGCCCGGGCTGGCGTGCGCGGCAGACGGGGCGTCGTGGCTGTGGGCGTGGCTGTGGTCGTGTGGCTGGGTGGACATAGCTGGTATTTTTTCAGATTAATGGGTTCAATGGCATGATTAGAAACCTTCAAGTCACTTTAAGGTCAAACATGCCCGTGCTAAACCCCCAAACGCCGCAAGGCTATCAAATCGGCCAGGCCGCGCAGCGCAGCGGCGTGAGCGCCGCGAACATTCGATTTTATGAGAAAGAAAAGCTCATTCCCGCACGCGGGACGGGCGCGAGCAGCTATCGAATTTACACCGATGAAGACGTGCACCAGCTGCGCTTTATCCGCCTGCTGCGCAGCCTGGACATGTCATTGGCCGAGGTGCGCGCCTTGCTGCATCTGGACTTGCGAAAAAAGAGCCACTGCCAAACCGCACGCGACACCTTGGACGAGCACTTGGGCCATGTGCGCACCCGGCTGAAAGAGCTGCGCGGTTTGGAAAAAGACTTGGTGGCTTTGCGCTCCCAGTGCGACGGGCAGGGCGAGCAATGCCATTTGATTGAGGCCCTGCATGCGCGGGCGAGCGGTGATATGCCCAAGCCGCTAAAAGGCAAATCGCACACTCATTTGTAGAAATATACCCAACGCCATTAGCTCGGGGCGATCATGGCAACTGCACAGGCGCAGGCAGGCTGTAACCGGCTTTGAGCAGCAGGGCGCGGGCCCGGTCGGGGTAGTCGGAGATGAGGCCGTCTACCTGCATGTCGATGACGGCTTGCAAATCGTTCTCCGCGTTCACCGTCCAGGGCACCACCTTCAGCCCCAAAGATTGCGCTTTTCTAACCAACGCGGGAGTGATGTCTGCAAAGTAAGGCGACCAAATCGCGCCGCCCGCCGCCTTCACCATGCTGGGCACATCGCTATGGTCCTCGTAGCGAATGGCAGCCGTCCAGCGCGCGCTATCGGCAGTTTTGGGTTTGATGTTGTCGGTCCACGGCTGCTGCGCGGTGAGGTAAGCGGTGCGCACGCCCGGCGCGCGCCGCTGCACCAGGGCCAGGGTGCGCCAGTCGAAGCTCTGGATGACGACGCGTTGCGCCATGCCGTGGGCTTGCACTACCGCCAGCAGCTTGTCAACAAACACCTCAGGGCTCACGGTCTCTGAGGGCTTTTCAGGCGAGATTTTGGTCTCGATGTTGAAATGCACCGAGGTATTTTTCATGCGCTCCAACAGCTCGGCCAGCGTAGGCATGCGCGTGCCGTCGCGCGGCACCTGGCTAGCAAAGCGCTTGGCGTACTCGCTGGCAGGGTTGATGCGGCCCACGTCGTAGCTTTGCAGTTGCTTGAGCGTGAGCGAGTTCACCAGCACCGGAGCAGGTAGCCACTGGCCCGCCGCATCCCGCGTGATCTCAGGGTTCAGCGCGCGGTCATGGCTGATGACCATCACGCCGTCGCTAGACACCCCCACATCCAGCTCCAGCGTAGTCACCCCAATGCGCAGCGCCTGCTCATACGCGAGCAAAGTGTTCTCAGGCAACAAACCCCGCGCGCCGCGATGGCCTTGCAGGTCAAAATGGGTGGAGCAGGCGGTGGTCATACAGATAATCAACAGGTAAATAGACCAGTAGCCCAATAGAATATTGCGGGAGAAGCTATTAAATAAATAGTGCGCTGTTTCAAGGGTTCGCATAAAACATGATTGTGGCACAGCGATGCCTAGCTCGCAAATGGAGAAGCAAACGGTGGTCGCAAGCAAATCGGGCCAAGTAAGCAGCCGGGGTCAGATCAAAATTCAGGAAGACGGTCTCACCGAAGCGCGCAACGCCAAACGAAATTTTGCTCTGACCCCTTTTGCGTTGTCTCCGGCGACTACTTTTTCCCGGTCACGGGCCTCGCGGCTTCGCGGCAAAGCACTGGTCGGCGCTCAAGTGAGTCCGGCAATTAAGCTGAAACATTATTTGGCCCATGAAGCGCAGGCTTGCGAATCTCTGGCGAGCCATGGGCCGAGTCATTCGGCTGGAGTGCATCTCGTTCAATAGGCAGGGCACGCGCCGTCCGGCCCGCCCGCAGCGACCTGCAACCCCACTGCAGTATGCTACACATACAGTAGCTGCTCCCGCGATATTCTATTGGCCTACAGCCCGATTAGTATCTTAAAAACGCCTCAAAACTGTCGATTTCGGCGCATTTTTGATTGCCGAAGGCGGCTGGTAGCGTTTTAAAAGTCTTTAAAGTATGCGAATTTATGTATTTGGATGAACGGATGGTTAAATTAGTGAATTATTTAACGAAATGTGGACGTTTTTAGGGAAATTTTGACTAATGTTATGCGTATTTACACTGTTTAGCACCGCTCATCATCACCATCACGATCACGATCTACGGCACACGAACGACAGGCAGATTACCAACTCAATCGAGCTTGGCTCCCGACTGCTGCACCGCCGTAGCCCACTTAGGCAACTCCGCCATCAAAAACTTCGCAAAATCATCTGCACCCAAAAATGCCGGGTCTGCGCCCTGGCTGACCATGCGGTCGCGTACCTCGGGTAGTTGCAGCACTTGCTTGAACGCGTCACTGAGTTTGTCAACGATGGGCTTGGGGGTGCCCGCCGGTGCCATAAAGCCGTAAAAGCCGATGACATCAAAGTCTTTGGCCAGTTGGGTTTCGATGACGGTGGGCACGTCGGGCAGGGCGCTGTTGCGCTCGCGGCTGGTGACGGCCAGGGCGCGGACTTTGCCTTGCTTGTGGTACTGCGCGGCCTGGGGGATGCTCTCGGCCATGAACTGCACTTGGCCTGCAATCAAATCGGTAAACGCGGGCGCACTGCCACGGTAGGGGATGTGCACCATAAACAGGCCCGTGGCGCTTTTGAACATCTCGGGCACCAGATGGCTGCTGCCGGCGTTACCGGCGGAGCCGTAGTTGATTTTGCCTGGGTTGGCTTTGGCGTATTGCACAAATTCTTGTAGGGTGTTGGCAGGTACTTTGGGGTTAACCAACAGGGCCAGGGGCTGCATGGCGGTGCGGGCAATGGGCGTGAAGTCTTTGAGTGTGGCGTAGGGCAGCTTGCTGTACAGCGCGGGGTTGATCACCAGCACGCCAGTGTTGGCCAGCATCAGGGTGTAGCCGTCGGCGGGCGACTTCAACACGTCTTGCGCGCCCAAAATGCCGCCTGCGCCCGACTTGTAGTCGACTGTGATGGGCTGGCCCAGGATGCCTTGCAGCTTGTCGGTGAGCAGCCGGGCATGCTGGTCTAGCGGGCCACCTGCGGGGAAGCCCACCACGATGCGGATGGGTTTGCTGGGGAAACTGGCTGCGTTGGATTGTGCATGTGCTTGGTGCATCAAGCTTAGTCCGAGAAGTGACAGCAGTAACAGGTTTTTCAGGGTTTTCATGGCAGATAGAGGAAGTGGATTCAGGCATGATAGAGCGCAACGCAACCCTTGTGCATAGGAGTTTTCCTTGGCTTCCCACACCCCCGCTACCCACAGCGCTGAGCGCGCGCATTACAAATTTTGGCCTAGGCGTGTGCCTCGCAGCATCACACCGCCGGTGGGCTCCATCTGGAACAACTTGGCCGTGAGCGCTATGCGCTACCCCGATAAAAAAGCCTTGGTGTTTTTTGACCAGCATATTACCTACGCCCAACTGCTACACAAAGCAGAGCTGCTTGCGCTCTATTTAAAAAGGCTAGGGGTGCAAAAAGGTGACCGAGTAGTGGTGTGCATGCAAAACTGCCCGCAGCTGGTCATTAGCCACTTTGCGGTGCTGCGCCTGGACGCGGTGGTGGTGCCCGTCAACCCGATGAACAAGGCCGAAGAGCTGAAACATTACATCACCGACCCCGATACGCAGGTGGCCATCACCACGGCAGACCTAGGGGGCGAATGGGCCACGGCATCCAACGCGCTGCCTGCGCAAGAGCGCTTGAAGCATTTGGTGATCACGCATTTTGCAGATGCTTTTGGCGATAAGGCGGTGGACGACATGCCGCCCGCTTGGCGCGACTGGTTGCTCACGCAGCACGCAGCGCCCACATTGACCAGCGGTGCTTGCCACGCATGGACTAGTGTGATGGCTGCGAAGCCCGATGCGGCGCAAGCGCTGCCCCCCGTCACCGCCACCAGCGCCGACCTGTCCATCCTGCCCTACACCAGCGGCACCACCGGCCTGCCCAAGGGCGTGATGCACACGCACGGCTCGGTCATGCACAACGCCGTGGCCGTGGGCCTGTGGAGCAATAGCAGCGGCGAGACGGTGTCGCTGTGCGCCGTGCCCATGTTCCACATCACCGGCTTGGTCAGTGTGATGCAGGCGGCTATCTACGGTGGCGCTACCTTGGTCATCATGCCGCGCTGGGATCGCGAATTGGCAGGCCGCGTCATCTCGCGCCACAAGGTCACGCACTGGGGCAACATCCCCACGATGGTGATCGACCTGTTGGCATCACCTTCGTTTGAGCAATACGATTTGACCAGCTTGGTCAGCATTGGCGGTGGCGGCGCGGCCATGCCGCAAGCGGTGGCGCAACGCCTGTGGGAGCAGTTTGGCCTGCGCTATGTCGAGGGCTATGGCCTGACCGAGACGGCAGCCCCCAGCCACCAAAACCCGCCAGATGCCACCAAGCAGCAGTGCCTGGGCATTCCGTACATCGGCTGCGACGCGCGGGTGATCGACCCCATCACCTTGCTCGAAGTGCCCCAAGG
>JAYVDN010000704.1:0-4606 GCA_043749385.1 Polaromonas sp. | reverse complement strand
GCGGTGGCTTCTAGCAGCCTTCCTTGTGCAGACAGGGTGTGTTCCAGCACGCAGTTGGAGTGCACGTCTCCGCTGAGCATGAGCCATGAATGGTTGCCGGCTGCGCTGGACAGCCATGCTTTGTCGGTAGGGTATTTGTGCCAACCATCGCCTTGGCTGAAGGTCACGCCGCTGGCGATGATGTGCAGCGCGTTGGGTGCTGCGTTAAAAGCGGTGTCTAGCTTTGCGCGTTGTGGGGCGCCCAGCATTTGGGGCTTTCTGCGCTGTGTGCGCCCATCTGTCAGGTGCAGCCAAGACCGCCCGTTGCCTTCCATGGCGATGGATGGAACCTCTAAAGGCACAAAAACGGGCACCATAAAGTCTGCCCACAGCTCGGCTGCAGCGGGCGTTGACGGGAAAGCGCCCAAGTTGTTCAGGGCCAAGGCTTTGCGAAACGCCCGCATATAGCTGGTGCTGATTTTTACCTTTTCAGCTTGGCTGGGGTCTGCCAGCATCTGCCCGCCATTGGCATCGTTCCATGCAAAATCATGGTCGTCCCAAATGGCGTGGAACTTGATGTTGGGCAACGCAACCAACTTGCGAAAGTGCGGCTCAGCCAACTGGTGTTGGTAGCGAACGAACAAGTGTTCGGCAAATTCCCAGGCACCCATTTCGCTAAGTTGCGCTGTGCCAAAGTCTGGCACATCGGCATAAAAGTTGTCGCCCAGCAGGACGACATGGTCTGGTTGGCTGCTTAAAATATCGTCCCAAATCAACTGGTTGGGTACTAAATTTCTACTTGCGCAGGAAGTGAATGCCAGTCTCATATCTGTACGCCTTTAAAGTTGTGATGGGTACTAATTTAAAAAGCACCGACCGTAGCGCAGGTTTGTTTTGCTTTTAAATTGATTAAATTGTAGGTTGAATGTAACGAACTTCAACACTACTGTCATCCCCAACTCTGTCGGGCGGATGAAAACCCCATCGACCTAGGCGAGGGGCAGCGCGCAACCCAATGTTGGGTGCGGCAAAGGCTCTTGGTTTAAGGTAGCTTTCGGGCTGCGGGCCAATAGAATGTCGCGGGAGCAGCTATAAAAATAATAGTATTGTTAACTGCTTTTACACCGCGCCAGAGTCTACACAGAGCCTGGGTTTACAAAAAGCCCAGGTTAATCGGATAGTCCACCGCATTGGGCGCACCAAAGTTGCGCAGGTTGGGCAAGATGCCGGCCAGCTCGTTGGGCTCTACGCCAAACCAGCTGGCCAGCGTGGCGGCATACTGGTCTACCGACGCGCTGGGCAGTAGGCGGCCTTGGCCTACGTGGGATTGGTCTTCTACACCCGCGCCGCTGCCTACGCTTACCGGAGGGGGCGCGCCGTAAAACGCTTTACCCTTTACGGCACCGCCCACCACAAAGTGGTGGCTGCCCCAGCCGTGGTCAGACCCATCGCCGTTGGAGGTGAGGGTGCGGCCAAAGTCGGAGGCCGTAAAGGCGGTGACTTGCCCGGCTACGCCCAGGTTGAAGGTGGTTTGGTAGAAGGCGGTCATGGCCTCGCTTACACGGGTCATGTTGGTCACATGGCCTGCCAGCAGGTTGTCGTGCAGGTCAAAGCCGCCCAGGGATACAAAAAACACTTGCCGTGTGGTGCTCAGGCTGGTGCGGGCGGCTACCAGGCGGGCGACCATTTTGAGCTGCGATGCCAAGGAGTTGTTGGTCGGTATGCCTGCAAAGGGCGCGAATTCAGCCGTATTGGCGGACGCGGCCGTAGCGGTAGCGCCAATGCCACCGTTAACCGTGCCCTCGGCGGCTATGGAGCGCTGGGTCACGCGGTTGTATTCGTTCTCCAGCACGTCGCTGCGTGCTTGCTGTACCAGGTCGCGCATGGCCGTTTTGACGGCGGCTGAGCCGTAGACATTATTTGATACGCTGTTGATTTTGACGGCGCCACCGCTGCTGACTTGGTAAGACAGCGCTTGGTCACCCGACAGAAAAACCGCGTTACCAGTGACGGACATGCAGGTAAACAGTGAGCCGGTTCCGTTAGAAGCCAGAGCGAGATCGCCAATATTGCCGCCCCAGCCGATGGTGGAGCCCTCGGGCGATGAAGACTGCCAGATGGACTGCTGGTCGTTGTGGGAGAACAGTTTGGGTGGCAGGGGGTACAGCGCGCGGTTGGCACCTTGGTACTGCGTTTTGGTCACCGGCACCACCAGGGGGCCGACGTTAAGCTGTACCGCGGCTTGGCCGTTGTTGAACAGGCCTGCCAGGCCCGTCATGGAGGGGTGCAGGGCGTATTGCCTGCCATTGGTCAGCGCTGTGGTGGGGCTAAGCAAGGTGCTGGCAAGGTTGGCTTGGCCTAGCGCAATGCCGCCCGCTGTGCGCCCCGCGCCGCCACCACGGATGGTGCTGTACATGTCATAGTTGGTGTTGTCATAGGGCACCACGGTGTTCCAGGGGTCGTTGCCGCCGTATAAAAACACGCACACCAACGCTTTGTAGTCGGTGGCATTAAACGCCGCTGCCTCGCCCATGGCGGCCAGGTTGATGGCGGTGGGCAGGGCCGCGCCGGTAAAGGCCAGCTGCGCAGAGCGGCGCAAAAAGGCGCGGCGGGTATGGTCTTGGGGTTGGATGAAGTGCATGGTGTGTGCCCAGTTTATTTTTGAATAAGGTACTCAGCGCAGGCCAGCACCATCAGCACTGCGCCGCGTACGCGGTTGAGCTTGGCGTCGTTGTTGCTGGTGGCGGTGAGTGGTGTGGCGTTCAAGGCGTTCACCATGAGCGTGGCAGTGGCCGCAGACAGGCGGCCTGCACACATCACCAAATTAAGCCGTGCCACCAGGGCGGTAGCGTCCAGGGCAAGCGCCAATTCTTGCGTAAAGCTGGCAGTGATGTCTTGCACATAAGGGCCTGTAAACGGGTTGGGCGCGCCCGGCGGTGAGGCCACATAAATACCGGCCTCCAGCACGGTTTGCATGTAGTTCAAATACCCGCCCACCGAGCTTTCGTTGACCAGCTGAAACTCGGGTGCAGTGGCTTTGCTGGCAGCCAGGGCGGTACCTGGCGGTACAAACCCCGGGCGGAAAAAGTTAAACACTGAGGGCGAGCGCAGGGGGCTTTGGCCTAGCTGGTTGGCAGGGTTGGAGGTCTCAAACATTTTCCAGCCACCGGACGCAGAGTTAAAGCCAAACGTGCGGCCCCATTGCACAAACCGCACCACGGGTTCGCGCAGCTTGCCAAAGCCTGGTGTGGTGGGCGCTTGCGCTGAGCGGGCTTCGGGGTCTAGCAAAATGGCGGACCACACCGCTTTCAGATCACCGCGCACGCTCGCGCCGTTGTTGGCAAACGCAGCGGCTACTCGGCCTACGTAAGCTGGGCTGGGGTTGCTGGTGACCAAGCGCTGGATCATTTGCCGACTGAAAAATGGCGCGGTGTTGGGATGGTTAAACAACGTGTCCAGCGCGCTGGTGAGCGCGGCCGCACCTGGCGTACCGGCGGGTACCGTGGTGCCCAAGAAGGTGGCTGCCAGAGTGGAGTGCCTGGTCGCGTCTAGCACCATGGGCCTGCGGGCAAATTCTTTGTTAAGCAAGGTGTAGGTTTCAAACCCGCTGTCATCGGCCTTTCGTGGGTTAAACCGGCCTACGGATTCATCGAAGTTGTAGCCGGTAAACACGCGCGCCAAGTTGGTCACGTCAGACTGGGTGTAGACATCAATTTTTTGACCGTTGGCACCGAGTTTTTCGGTGCCGTCCGGGTTGAGCTGGTACAAGCCAATGCTAAACAGCTGCATCACCTCGCGGGCATAGTTTTCATCGGGTACACGGCCCGTGCGGGTGTCCTCTTTTTGGTTGCCTTTGGTGTTCAGGTAGTAGCCCATGGCGGGGTTGAGGGTCACGTCTTGCAGTAGCTGACGATAGTTGCCAAAAGCGTTGCGTCCCAGCATGTCCCACCAGGCGGCGTAGGCTTGCGAGCGCCAGTCAAATTCGGCAGACTGCAAAGAGGCTACAAAAAACTCGGACAAAGCCAGCGTCATGCGTTTGCGCATTTGGTCTGCGCCGGTGAAAAGCTGGTTCCACACCATAAAGTCGGCCAAGGCCAGGTTAAAGAAGTATTGGCCCTTGTCATTGACCCCGTAGCCGCGTTGCTCTAGCCAGTCCCAGCCGGTTTGGCCCTGCGGCAGGTTAAATTGCCGCGCCAGCCAGTCGGCATAGGTGCCGCTGCGCACGCTGGCAATGTCACTGTCGATCGACGAGAACTGCGCCTGCTGCAAAAAGCGAGCAGCCTCGATGTCGTTTGCTGCAGACGCCCCTGGAGCGGGAGCCGGAGCAGGTGCAGGAGCAGGTGCAGGAGCAGGTGCAGGAGCAGGAGCAGGTGCAGGAGCAGGAGCAGGAGCAGGAGCAGGAGCAGGAGCAGGAGCAGGTGCAGGTGCAGGTGCAGGTGCTGGTGCAGGAGCAGGAGGTGTCGGTGCGGGAGGTGCAGGTGCAGGAGCGGGAGCGGGAGGTGCGGCAACGGGCGGTGCAGCAGAAGGCGGTGCAGCAGAAGGCGGTGCAGCAACGGGCGGCGCAGCGATGGGTGGCGCTGCGGTGGGTGGCGCTGCGGTGGGCGGTGCAGCGATGGGCGGTGCAGCG
>JAYVDN010000703.1:0-1963 GCA_043749385.1 Polaromonas sp. | reverse complement strand
GCGCTGCGCAAGCCCTTAAACTTGGGGCTATGCAACTTGCCGCCCCCCAACTGTCCCAACATCTGCAACGCGGGATCAAGAACCTGTACACCCTGCATGGCGACGAACCGCTCTTGATCCAGGAGGCGGCCGACGCGATCCGCGCGCACGCCCGCACGCAGGGCTACACCGAGCGCACTGTGCACACCGTAGCGGGCGCGCATTTTGACTGGAGCGAGGTGCTGGCCTCGGGCGGGTCGCTCAGCTTGTTTGCGGACAAGCAAATCGTCGAGGTGCGGGTGCCTACGGGCAAGCCTGGCAAAGAGGGCAGCCCGGCCATTCAACAGCTGGCGCAAGCCGCGCAGGGTAATGACAGCACGCTCACCCTGTTCATCCTGCCCAAGCTGGACAAGCTGACCAAGACCGGTGCCTGGTTTGGCGCTTTAGAAAGTTTCGGCATCACGATGCAGATCGATAGCATCGAGCGGCGTGTGCTGCCCCAGTGGATCGCCCAGCGCTTGCAGGCCCTGCACCTGCGCGTCAAAGGCGGTGAGGAAGGTGAGCGCACGCTCAAATTTTTTGCCGACCGGGTGGAAGGCAACCTGCTGGCTGCGCACCAGGAAATGCAAAAACTGGCGCTGCTGTACCCGGGCGATGCCACAGCGCAACGCGAACTCAGCTTTGACGAGGTAGAAGCCGCCGTGCTGAACGTAGCCCGCTACGACGTGTTCAAGCTGAGCGAGGCTGTGCTGGCAGGCAACGCCGCCCGCATGCAGCGCATGCTGGACGGCCTGCAAGCCGAAGGCGAGGCCACCGTGCTGGTGCACTGGACGCTGAGCGAGGACATCCGCGCCCTGCACCGCTTGCGCAGTCTGATGGATGACGGCAAACCCCTGCCCATGGCCCTGCAAGAAGCGCGGGTGTGGGGCATGAAGCAAAAGCTGTTTGAACGCATCTTGCCGCGGCTGTCGTCTGCCGATGCTGCCAATCTGCTGCACGCTGCGCACCAGGTGGACGGTATTGTCAAAGGCCTTAAGCAACCCGGCTGGCCCGCCGACCCGTGGGCGGCCTTGCACCAGTTGGCGATGATGGTGTGCAAGATCGTGGTGTAACGCCAGCCGCCGTGAGAAAATAAGCCCATGAATGCTATTTCTACTACCGAGCTGATGCAATCGCTGGGGCTGCAAGCTAAAACCGCCTCCACCCACATTTCGCGTGCACCCGCCGCCATCAAAAGCGCCGCTTTGCGTAAGCTGGCTACGCTGTTGCGTGCCAACGTGCAGGCGCTGCAAATTGACAACGCCAAAGATCTGGAGCGCGCCACGGCCAACGGCCTGTCTGCGCCGATGGTAGACCGTCTCAAACTCACGCCGCAGGTGCTGGAGACCTGCGCGCAGGGCTGCGAGCAGCTGGCCACCATGCCCGACATCATTGGCGAGATCGTCGGTATGAAGCAGCAGCCCAGCGGCATCCGCGTGGGCCAAATGCGGGTGCCGATTGGTGTGTTTGGCATGATCTACGAGAGCCGCCCGAATGTGACGATTGAGGCCGCGTCGCTGTCCATCAAAAGCGGTAACGCCTGCATTTTGCGCGGCGGCTCCGAGGCTATTGAGTCCAACCGTGCGTTGGCCGCGCTGGTGCGCCAGGCGCTGCGCGAGAGCGGCCTGCCCGAAGACGTGGTGCAACTGGTGCCCACCACCGACCGCGAAGCCGTGGGCCAGCTGATTGCCATGCCGCAGTATGTAGACGTGATCATCCCGCGCGGCGGCAAGGGCCTGATCGAGCGCATCAGCGCAGGTGCCAAGGTGCCCGTCATCAAACACCTGGACGGCAACTGCCATGTGTATGTGGATGCCGCCTGCGACATCGCCATGGCAGTGAAGGTGGCCGACAACGCGAAGACGCAGAAGTACAGCCCTTGCAATGCCATTGAAGGCCTTCTAGTGGCCAAGGATGCGGCGGCAGAGTTTTTGCCCAAGATTGC
>JAYVDN010000702.1:0-3222 GCA_043749385.1 Polaromonas sp. | reverse complement strand
TTTGTGAAGCAGTTTCACGCGGATCGGGCGCGTGGGGTGTGACGCCCTGTGCGACTTGGCCCAGCCCAGACCCAGGCGAATGCTCAATGAGCCGGTCTTGGCCGCCTTGTCCACACCGCCCGGGTCTTCCGTGACGTACAGGCCGGGTATGCCAATCTTGCCGGCGGCCCTTGTGATTTCCATCAGAGAGTTCAGCACGGTGGCGGGCGCTTCGTGCTGCGCACCTTCGTGGCCGTGACCGCGCGCTTCAAAGCCGACCGCATCAATCGCGCTGTCAACTTCCGGCACACCGAGGATGGCCTGTATCTGGTCGCCGAGCGGCACGTCGGTGGACAAATCTGCAATCTCGAAGCCGACACTTTATGACCGGGTAACTGCCGAATTTAGGGTAATTAGCCCAAGCCCGCAGGTGCTGGGCGATGAGGCCCCCAAGGGCCATACCCTCAATCTCCTGCGGACTGCCCGGCGGCCCCTTGGGACGAATCGAGCGGTAAAAAGCTGATGACCTCCAGAAACCGCGCAAAGGCGCTCACGTTGCGCACCAGTGCTTCGGCCTGCACCTCTTGTTGTAAATACAGCGAGGCGTAGGCGCATAAAGTGTTTTCCGGTTCCAGCGCACTCCAAATCAATGGCACCAGTCCGACCTCAAGTGCGCGTTGCAGGTGGAACGCCTCTCCCAGTTCGGCCGCCATAAACGGATGCATGTGCAGTTCGGTCAATCTTCCGACCTGCAAGCTGGGCGAGGTGGCTGCGTCGCGGCATTAAGGCGTGAGCCGAACCGTCAGGCGGGGGATGCCCTCCTAACTGTGCTTCTCATACTCCCCCTGATACGCCTGCACCAGACAGTCTATTTCTTGCGGAGTGAGTTGTGCCAAAGCGGCATGCTGGCGCTTGGTATTGGACAGTTGGCCTGCGTTTTGGTGCAACCAACGAATCAATAAATTCAGTATTTTGTCGGGCACGTCCACCACCGCCTGCATGGCTGTGCGGGCGCGGTCGTAGCTGGCCAGGTAAAGCAGCTCTTGCACCAAGTCTTCTTGTGCGGTTTGGCGCACCACGTGGGCCAGGTAGTGCACCTGCTGGGTTAAATGGGGGTAGCGCCATAGAGGCGCTACCTCGCTTGCGTTGTCCAGCAGCAGCTGGCCTTGTGCGTCAAACCGATATTCCAGCTTGCGCATGATGGGGCGCGAGTGCAGCTCCAGGCTACCGTCATAGGCCAGCATGTGGGCCAGCATGTGGGCTGACACAGGCAAGATGAGTCCGTTTTGCACATAGCCATCGCGCGCCAAAATGTCGTGGATGATAAAACGGTGGATGCGCCCATTGCCGTCTTCATAAGGGTGAACAAACACAAAGCTCCAGGCCAGCACAGCCGCACGCAAAATGGGCGGCAGACCACGGCTTCGGCTCTCGCACTCTGCCAACGCAACCATCATGCCCGCCACCATCTCTGGCGCGGGGCAGGCGTAGTGCACACGGTCGTCCGCGCCATAGGCCGTGCTTTGCCCCACGTAGTTTTGCACTGCGCGAAAGCCCTGCTCGGCAAAGCGCGGGTCCACAATGGCATTTTGCAGGCGCGTAAGTCCCGCCTCGCCGTACTGGTTGTGCGCGGGCTCTTTACCTGCATCTGCCAACATTTGCATAAACCGCGCTAGGCGCGCCGTGCTGGGGCGTTCGCCCTCAATATCGTTGCTGGACTTGGTTTCTTTGGTGTACAGATAGTCCAACGCGCGGCGAAAGACCTCGGGCGAGATTTGCGCGTTCAGGCTGCCCATGTAGGCGCAAAGGTCAAAAGCCAAGGCCTGCGCCAGCGCGTCAGATCGCTTTACAAACGGGCAAAAGTCGCGCGTGCCCAGCAGGTTGTCCCACACCCGCCAACGCTTATTGCGCACCGGTGCGGGGCTGGTGTAGTCGGTTTGCGCGTCCAGTGCGCTCACATAGGTACCACTGATGGGCGCGCCATCCAGCACCTCCAGATCAATCAGTTGCCCGGTAAAAAATTCGTACCAAAACCCCAACAAGCGCGCGTATTTGGAGCTTGGCGCTTGCGCTGTGACCTGGCCAACAGCTTCGCTGGACAGGTGCTGAAAAACGCTCACCAGCACATCTGGCGCAACGCCGTCATACTTGAGTGCAAACAGCACCTGCGCCAGCACGCTGCCCGCATCTTTGGGCTGGTACGACGCAGGGTAAGTTTGTTTCACCGTTTCGCCAGACACCTCCAGCTTGGCGCGGCTACCGATATACGAGGCGTGCGCCAAAGGCTGCGCATCTAGGCCGTAGTGCTGTATCAGCCATGCGTAACCCACAGCATGCGGTGCTGCCCGATTTGTCACCTGTGCATCAGTTGCCATAGGGCGCACTTTCAAAAATACTTATTTTGAATGGAAACGCCTTTTATTGCGCGAATTTGATGCAGTATTTTATGTTTTGCATAAATTTACCAATTCCAACCCCTGCGACAGGGGTTTAACACTTAAGGCACCCAACACAAGTTGGCCGGCTTCCAGCTCGTGTGCGACTGACGGCGATGGCTTCATGTTCACCATGCCCGACATTCCAGGCGTGATGGCAGACGGGGCAACCGAACTGGAAGCCATTTCAGACGGCCGATAGGCATTTATTGCCACGGTCAGCGCCGTGATGGACATGGGGCCGGAAGTCCCTGGCCCGGCATGCAACGTGGACGACTTCACGCCAGCATCTGCATCAGACAAGGTTCTGGCGCGGCTTCCACGCTCCATGCACATGCAACTGACTGCCAGAGCAAAAACTGAAGGCGTGTCGCTCCATTCCTTGGTACTGGCATTTATTGCAGAAGGATTGAGGCGACGCAGCGCTGCTCTTTAAGAAGCACGCTTTAAACCGAGATCGTCCATTAGCCCTGCTGGAACCGGGGCGCGGAAGACCGTCAAACTCAGCGCCTGATAGCCGACATCCACCCATCTGCAGAATCTTGCAGCCAATATCCACTAACGGGATGACTGGTCTTCAAAGTGGTCGTCGCGTGACGACAAGGAGTCTAGGCGGCAGAAGAAGGGAATTCCCTGATGACGAATTGACGGGTAAATCGAATAAGGGCAGCTTTCACCGTCGCGCAGTAGGCGTGCAAGAGCTGCGTACCACGGCCAATCGTTTGACTCACAGCCAGGCGCACGATACGTGACAACTCTCTGACGGCGGCTGCGTCAGCGTTGTCAGTGCGCGAGGCCAGCACCAGGG
>JAYVDN010000701.1:0-1867 GCA_043749385.1 Polaromonas sp. | reverse complement strand
CTCTGACGGCTGCACGGGGCAAGGCATGCAGCATTTCCTGTGCCGTCAGGCTGGCGTGGGCGGATGTGAGTACACGCACTTGGGCCAACGCCCTAATCTTTAGCTCCGGTTGTTTTTTCTGATGTGGCGCCAGCGGATGTCCCCGATGGTGCCCCAGTGGATAGTCCCGTTCATGGTCTAGCTGGTGCTGTAGGCGTTGCTGTAAGCGCTCCAGAGTCTCGGCATCCACCAAATCGGTCTTGGTGATCACCAGCAGATCCGCCCCCGCCAACTGCGCCCGTGCCTCGGCGTGCTGGCTTAGCACGGCGTCTGCGGTGGCAGCGCTCAGGCAGGTGATGACGCCGGCAATGCGGTAGCGCTCGCGCAGCAACTCGCTGTCATTGAGGGCTTGCACCACTGGCCCTGGCTCGGCCAAGCCTGTGGTCTCTATCACCAAGTGGGGAAAGCGCGGTGTGCGCCGCTCTAGCCGCGCCCAAAACAGGTCTTCCAGCGCCTCTGCCAGGCCCGGCAGGCCGGTGCAGCACACGCAGGCGTTGGCCACCAGGGCGGCCGACTCGCTGGCGGCGCTCAGGATCTGGTTGTCCAGCCCCACCTCGCCCAGCTCGTTGATGACTAACGCGGCATCCTTCAGCTCAGGTTGCGCCAGCCAGGCCTTGAGCAGGCTGGTTTTGCCGCTGCCGAGATACCCCGTCAGCAGATACACTGGGATACGATGGCGGGTAGCGGCGGGCGGATCAGTGGGGGTCATACGCGGTGAGTAGGCCAAGGAGCATTAGATGGAACGTATCACGATATCACTAGAACCCGAGTTGGCCACGGTGCTGGACGAGCTGACGCAAAAAAATGGCTACAGCTCGCGCTCAGAGGCGCTGCGCGACCTGATTCGCGGCTGGCACTCGCAAGATGCCTTGCAGCAAGAGCAAAGCGAGCATTGCATTGCCCACATCGGCTATGTGTACAACCACCACGACCGCAGCATGGCCGAGCGCATTGCCAACCTGGCACATGAGCACCACCACCTGACGGTATCGAGCATGCACCTGCATCTGGACCATGAAAACTGTTTGGAAGTGGCGTTTTTGCGCGGCCGCACGCAGGAGGTGCAGCAGTATGCCAACCGCGTGGTGGCCCTCACCGGTGTGCGCCACGGCTCGGTGCACATCGTGCCTGTGACGATGGACAGCGGTGGCAAAAGCCATAGCCATGGGGATGGCACGCTCCATGTGCATTTGCAGCCTGCCAGTTGACCTTGTTAGGGTATTTGAATAGGGCTGCCTACCTTGATCGCGTTGTGGCATTTACTTGAAGATCGCTGTGCTGCTCTGGTTGTGCTGCGGTGAGGGATCGAACTTGCGTAGTCAGCCGCTGTTTAGCCGCGAGCACCACGACATTAGCTTGCAACAAAAAAATATTCGCTATGTATTACGTAGCTGCTCCCGCGATATTCAATTGACCCGCAGCCTGATTGGACATTTAAAAATTGGCCCAAATATCGATTTTTACGTGTTTGGGAGCCTCTGAAAACCTGAAAACTGGCTGAAAACAGCAAATTTTCTGGTTTTGGAACGGTTTTTGAGATGCTTATCAGGCTGTAGCCCAATAGAATATCGCGGGAGCAGCTATTAAATATGTAGTATCCTATTTGTTAAAAATAGGCTGTGAGCGGTCAGTGGGTTAGCCCACGGGCCTACAACTACCTCGTCGCTTTGTTAGGCTGCCGGCGTATTTACCTTGAAAACTCGGGCTTACCGGCCTTGCTTTGGAAGTACCAACTGCATGTCACCAATATGAGCAAGGCCATGGACGTGATGCCCGCACCAATCCACACGCTGTAGCCATCCCACACCTCAGATAGCACCGCTACATG
>JAYVDN010000700.1:0-4164 GCA_043749385.1 Polaromonas sp. | reverse complement strand
AGAAGACAAAAAAAGAAGACAAAAATGAAGACAAAAATGAAGACAAAAATGAAGACAGAGCTAGAGTCAAAAACTAAATAGAAATTTCAAAAATCATTGAATTTCTGAAATTTGGTTTTATTTTTGCATTTCTTTTTTGCGTCCTTTGCGTAACTTTTGCGTCCTCTGCGTCCGGAAGTTCGCAAGTCCGTATTCAAAAGCCTCAGTTTTTCACTTCCTCAAAAGTAAATGCAGAGGCCAGCTTGATCAGCATATATTCCAACACCAAGCCCACCAGTCCGATCACAAAGATGGCGATGATGATGTTTTTGACGTTCAGGTTGTTCCACTCGTCCCACACCCAAAAGCCAATACCCACGCCACCCGTCAGCATCTCAGCGGCCACGATCACCAGCCAGGCGGTGCCTACGGCCAGGCGCACGCCAGTGAGCATGTAGGGCAACACTGCGGGGAAGAGGATTTTGGTGATGATCTTCCATTCGGACAAATTCAACACACGGGCCACGTTCATATAGTCGCTGGGTACGCGTTGTACGCCTACGGCGGTGTTGATCACCATCGGCCAGATAGAGCAGATAAAAATCGTCCAGATAGCAGCAGGGTGCGCGCCCTTGAAGACTAGCAGGCCAATCGGCAACCAGGCCAGGGGCGAGACCGGGCGCAGCAGGCTGATCAGGGGGTTGAACATGCGGCTTAAAAACGTAAAACGCCCGATGGCAAAGCCCATCGGAATGCCCACCAACGCGGCCAAGCCAAAGCCTACCGCCACGCGTTTGAGCGAGCTCCAGATGTTCCAGCCAATGCCCTGGTCGTTAGGCCCTTTTTGGTAGAACGGGTCGCTAAACACCTGCACCGCCTGCTGGGCTGTGGCCCAGGGCGAGGGGAAGTTATTGGTGCTGGTGACCGAGACCATGGCCCAAATGCCCACCAGCAGGGCCAGCCCCAAAATGGGCGGCACCACTTTAAGCCACAAGCCGCGCCAGTCAAACGCGATTTTTGGGGCTTGCGCTGAAGCCGCACTGGACTGCGCAGCAACGTTGGAAGCGTTGCTGCCTGTATCCGTCTCAGAATAGGCGCTGTACGCTACCAATTTTGGAGTAGCTGTGGTCTTGTCTGTAGCGTCGGGGGGCGCTGAAAACGGCGAATGGAATACTGCTGCAACCATTTTGCATTCTCCTTTAGGCTTTGATTTTGAAACCGTCGGCGTACTTGGCCGGGTTGGTTCCGTCCCAGGTCACGCCGTCGATCAACTTGCTGCTGCGCATGTCGCTCTTGGGCACGTTGGCTTTGGCTGCCAGGGCGGCTTGCTTGTAGATATCTGTGCGGTTCACCGCCTTGGCCACGGCCAGGTAGTCAGGGTGGTCTTTGAGCAGACCCCAGCGCTTGTGCTGCGTCAGGAACCACATGCCGTCCGACAGGTAAGGGTAGCCCACGACCCCGTCGTTATAGAACTTCATGTGGTTAGGGTCGTCCCAGGTCTTGCCCATGCCGTTTTGGTAGCGGCCCAAGATGCGCTGGTTGATCACGTCTACGCTGGTGTTGACATAAGACTTGTCTGCAATCGTCTCAGCCATTTTGTTTTTATTGGCCAAGTTGGCATCAATCCATTTGCCAGCCTCGATGATGGCCGCTGTCACAGCGCGGCAGGTGTTGGGGTTTTGCTTGGCAAAGTCGGCGGTGGTACCCAGGACTTTCTCCGGGTGGTCTTTCCAGATGTTCTGTGTGGTCTCAGCGGTAATGCCAATGCCGTCTGCAATCGCACGGTGGTTCCACGGCTCGCCCACGCAGTAGCCGTCCATATTGCCCACACGCATGTTGGCCACCATTTGCGGTGGCGGTACGGTGATCACTTTGGCGCCTTGCAGTGGGTCAATGCCGCCGCTGGCCAGCCAGTAATACAGCCACATGGCGTGCGTGCCGGTGGGGAAGGTTTGCGCAAAGGTGTACTCGCGTTTTTCCGCGGCCATCAGTTTGGCCAGGCCAGGGAGATCCACCGCGCCTTTGTCGGCAATCTTTTTGCTCAGCGTGATGGCTTGGCCGTTGTGGTTCAGCGTCATCAGCACGTTCATGTCGCGCTTGGGGCCGCCGATGCCCATCTGTACGCCATAGGCCATGCCATACAGCAGGTGGCTCATGTCGTTCTCACCGCTGAGCAGCTTGTCGCGCACGCTGGCCCACGATGCCTCTTTACTGGGGATGATTTTGACGCCGTATTTCACGTCAAGACCGAGGACCGAGGCCATGACGACGCTGGCGCAGTCGGTCAGCGGAATAAAGCCAATTTTGACTTCCTTTTTTTCAGGCGCATCCGAGCCCTGGGCATACACCATGCTGCGCAGAGCAGGTGATACGCCCGCTACCCCCACAGCGCTGGCTTGCAGCATGTTGCGGCGGCTGAGTTTGGCTTGCAATAAATCATTCATCATCTGGATACTCCAATTTTCAAAAATACAAACCAAAAAAGGCGCTCTCTGCAACACGCAGACCTGCGCCCGTTTGATGGGGTGTGTCTGAATGCGCCGAGAACGCCTTCGTTCTGGGATGGTTCTTAGCTAACTCGTCGTTGAGTTGGCAGTGAACCGATGAGATCTTCCATGACCTATAGGGAAGGTAAAGCGATTAGCGTGCCAAGTACAAATGGCTATTGATTGGATAGCTACTCGTACAGATATTGATTGAGCTACAGCCGCCATTAGCCTAATACGCCATTCGCGCTGACCGCCGAAACGGCGAAGCACTTATTTTGTGCGGCGCACCAAAATCGAGTGTCACGCCAATAAATCGGCCACGTCCAGCATACGCTGCGCCACATCGGCCAGCTTCAGGCCCTTGTCCATCGCTGTTTTGCGTAGCTTGTCGTACGCCGCTTGCTCGCTCAGGTTTTGCCGCTGCATCAGCAAGCCTTTGGCGCGGTCGATTACCTTGCGCTCTTGCAGCTCGCCCTTGGCTTCTTGTATCTCGCGGCGCAGGCCTTGCTCGTGCTCAAAGCGGGCCATGGCGACGTCCAAAATGGGGCGAATACGCTCGGGAGCCAAGCCCGCCACGATATAGGCAGACACGCCCGCCGCAACGGCGTCTTTCACATGCGTGGTGTCGTTGTCGTTGGTGAACATCACGATCGGGCGGCGCTCGTTGCGGGTGGCGACCACCACATGTTCCAGTGCATCGCGCGCATCGCTTTCGGCGTCCACAATCACCATGTCGGGTTGCAGCTGGGTCAGGCGCTGCTCTAAAAAGCTGTCAGCGGGCAGCACCGCGATCAGGTTGTAGCCGTTCTCCAGCAGGCCAATGCGCAGCTGGCGAGAGCGCTCGGCCTGGTGGGTGGCGTGGGTGTCGGACTGGTCGGGTGTGAGGGACTCGGGCGCGACCACCACAATGCGCAGGGTTTGTGCATTGGGGTGGCTCGGGCTCTGAAAAACGGGTTCAAGGGCTGGCATATGGGCACAGACTTGCAAAAATCGCGCCAGTCTTGGGTGGCGTGCCACGCCCGAGTTGCACAGCTATCCCTCTCAGCGCGTGCTGTGCATAGGGTAACAACTATCGACCGAGGCGTCTGAATAGCCAACTCCAATCAGGGGTATTGAAGCGAACAATTAGACGAAGCCCCCTATTGCGGCTATGGTTCAGGTTCCTTGAAACCTCAAGGTGATCACCTGTATTTTTTATTAACCCTTAGGAGAAACCATCATGGCAGCATTAAAAGGCTCCAAGACGGAAGAAAACATGAAAGCCGCCTTCGCAGGCGAATCTCAGGCCAACCGCCGCTACTTGTATTTCGCAAACAAGGCCGACATTGAAGGCCAAAACGACGTGGCAGCCCTGTTCCGTTCCACCGCTGAAGGCGAAACCGGCCACGCGCACGGTCACCTTGAGTGGCTAGAGCAGTGCGGCGACCCAGCTACCGGCATGCCGATTGGCTCAAGCCGTCAAAACCTGGCTGCAGCAGTAGCCGGCGAGACGCACGAGTACACCGACATGTACCCCGGCATGGCCAAAACAGCCCGCACCGAAGGCCATGACGAAGTGGCTGACTGGTTCGAAACTTTGGCAAAGGCTGAGCGCTCACACGCCAACCGTTACGCCAAGGCTTTGGCTGAACTAGTGGATTGATCTAAGGCTTTAAAACCCTAAGAAAAAGGCAGGACGCAGAGGACGCAAAAGTTA
>JAYVDN010000699.1:0-3603 GCA_043749385.1 Polaromonas sp. | reverse complement strand
GCCCGGCTGATGGGGGGATGGTTCATCTCACCTCCACAAACCGGACAGATTACTTGCTAGAAACCGGACAATTCATTTGTTGCTGACACACACAAGTCTGAAGATTTGACAAAGATTGCACCCGGTGCTACACTCAGCCATGCCGACAACAACAAAATCAACAGGGCGAGTATTCAAAACAACGTGGTTTAGCAAAGCTTCAAAGAAGGCACATATCCGCGACGACGAGTTGTGCGCTGCTATCAGGCAGGTGATGCTCGGTCAGGCGGATGACTTGGGTGGCGGGGTGTTTAAGAAGCGGCTGAACGACAACATGCACCGCTCCATCATTTTGGCCAAAGCGGGCAAAGTGGGTAATTGGTGGGTTTTTGAGTATTTGTTTGCTAAAAAAGACCGCGACAACATTGAAAACGCCGAACTGGTGCAATTTCGCGCCTTGGCCAAGAGCTACGCCACGCTGAGCGCGGCACAGATTGAACAGCTGATTGACGGCAACCATCTAAAGGAGATATGCCATGACCACTAAAAAAACCTACAAATCCGACGCTTTTGAGGCCATCCACACCTCTGCCAGCGCGCTGCACAAAATCGGCGCGATTGACAAAACCACGATGCGCAGCTTTGACACGTCTTGCCTCGCTGTGCCAGTGGAGATTGAACCCGAGCAGATCAAGCACATCCGCGAGCTGAACCACGTGAGCCAGCCCATCTTTGCCCGCTACCTGAACACCAGTGAATCAACCGTGCAGAAGTGGGAAACCGGCGCTAAACGCCCCAGCGGGATGGCGTTGAAGCTGCTTTCGGTGATTCAAAAGCATGGGTTGACGGTTTTGGCGTGATTTTCGCTACAAATAAAATAGCTATTTAGGTAATAAATACGCCAGCTATAGACGTATTTTACTCGTTCATTTGATTGCCGCGGTAGAGTGGTTATGCGAAGTTTTAGCTCTACGGCAAAGGCATCTGTCATTACGCGGGATACTTCATGCGAATTTCTTCTAGACGCTTCATTAAAACAGCAGGCGAGGCCGATTCTTTCAGTATCTGTAGCTCTTGTGCGGACAGTTGCTTAATTGCACGATGACGAACACGCCAATAAAGTAATCCGAAAGATGCCAAATGGTGAGCAGCTGAATCTGCAGCCAAGAAGAATGAGTTGACAGTGCCTGACGGACTGGCTGACCCACTACCGACTTCTGGAAGGCCTAACGAGAATGAATGTGCGCTGTGCGAAAATAGTGTGTATAGCCCACTCTCAATGTTGAGAGGAAGAAGCCTCGGACCTGTGTATCGCGCATGTAAGTAAGGCGATTTTCCACGAATCAGATTTTCTCTGTGTTTCTGATCAAGAGCTATAAAAACCGGATTCTTGGCAAGCTCTGCTAACGATAATTTCCGCCCCATTTGATGCCAAAAGTCTGACTTAGCAGTACCGAGGCGGTCATGAATTTTTTCAAGATCTGTGGAATGATTTAATAGAAACAGATGCAATCGCATGTGCGCTTCATCTTTTGATAAGCCTATCTCTAGGAAGTAGGCTGCAGCCTTTTGGACCTCCATAATGCAACGAGAAAGAACGCATATGGCTCCGACATCTGGCTCATGCTCTGCGCCTGATAGCGTAACGATGGAGCGCCCATGCCGCACGGCTTTTGTAAACAAGCCATGACCATAGAGGATGCGCGCGGTAGATGGAGCGCTTTCTCGTGTGCGGGAAAGCATTTGCTCGCAAATTTCGACAACTCCGCGCAATGGATGTATTTGTGACATTTAACCGAATGTACTCCGCAATATTTGCGAAGCCCAACTATAGCCCAAGAAAATCCCCCTTAGCCTCCCTTTTTCAAAGTGGGGAATAAGCCCTTTTGAACTCAAATTTGCTACAAATAAAATAGCACCTTAAGCAATAAATACGCTGGCTAGAGTCATATTTTAGGGGTAAAAATGGGGTTGGGGTAAAATATTGGGTTATTTACGACTCCACCGCAATTTACCCATGATTCAAATCACTCTTCCCGACGGCTCCAAACGTGACTACGAGGCTAGTAGCGTCACGGTGGCGGATGTTGCTTTGTCTATTGGTGCGGGGTTGGCTAAGGCTGCGCTGGCCGGAAAAGTGGACGGCAAGGTGGTGGATACGAGTTTCAGCATCACCAAAGACAGCACGCTTGCCATCATCACCGCCAAAGACGCGGATGGGCTGGAGGTGATTCGGCACTCGACGGCGCATTTGCTGGCTTATGCGGTGAAAGAGTTGTTTCCCGACGCGCAGGTGACGATTGGGCCGGTGATTGAGCACGGTTTTTTCTACGATTTCTCTTACAAACGCCCGTTCACGCTGGAAGATTTGGCGCTGATTGAAAAGAAGATGACCGAGCTGGCGAACAAAGACGAGCCTGTCACCCGCCGCGTGCTGCCACGTGATGAAGCGGTGGCTTACTTTAAGAGCTTGGGCGAGAACTACAAGGCAGAGATCATTGCCAGCATCCCTGCAAATGAAGACGTGTCGCTCTACAAAGAAGGCACGTTTGAAGACCTGTGCCGTGGCCCGCACGTGCCGTCTACCGGCAAATTGAAGCATTTTAAGCTGATGAAGCTGGCCGGTGCTTACTGGCGTGGCGACCACAAAAACGAGATGCTGCAGCGCATTTACGGCACAGCGTGGGGCAGCAAAGACGAGTTGCAACAGCATTTGAAAATGCTGGAAGAAGCCGAAAAGCGTGACCACCGCAAGCTGGGGCGCGAACTGGATTTGTTCCACATTGACGAGCATTCGCCAGGCACGGTGTTTTGGCACCCCAAGGGCTGGACGCTGTGGCAGGGCGTGGAACAGTACATGCGCAAGGTCTACCAAGACAACGGCTATCTAGAGGTCAAAGGCCCGCAGATTTTGGACCAAAGTCTGTGGGAAAAAACCGGCCACTGGGACAAGTACAAAGAAAACATGTTCGTCACCGAATCAGAAAAGCGCGATTACGCCCTGAAGCCGATGAACTGCCCGGGTCATATCCTGATTTACAAACACGGCCTGAAAAGCTACCGCGACTTGCCGCTGCGCTTCGGCGAATTTGGCGCATGCCACCGCAATGAGCCTTCGGGCGGGCTGCACGGCATCATGCGGGTGCGCGCGTTCACGCAGGACGATGGGCATATTTTCTGTACGGAAGAGCAAATCCAGAGCGAGGTGATTGCGTTCACCGCATTGCTGCAAAAAGTTTATGCAGATTTCGGCTTCAAAAACATCATCTACAAGCTCTCCACCCGACCTGACAAGCGCATCGGTTCAGAGGAAAGCTGGGACAAGGCTGAGCATGCCTTGGCGGAAGGCTTGAAAGCTTCAGGCTGCGAATTCACTTATTTGCCGGGCGAGGGTGCATTTTATGGTCCTAAAGTTGAGTACACGCTGAAAGACGCGCTGGGTCGTGAGTGGCAGTGCGGCACGATTCAGGTCGACCCCAACATGCCTGAGCGCTTGGACGCCGAGTACGTGGGCGAAGACGGTGGCCGCCACCGCCCCATCATGCTGCACCGCGCGATTGTGGGCAGTTTGGAGCGTTTTATCGGGATTTTGATCGAAGAACACTCGGGCGCGTTGCCGTTTTG
>JAYVDN010000698.1:0-7482 GCA_043749385.1 Polaromonas sp. | reverse complement strand
AAGATATTGTCATCATCGCTTTTGCCAACACGCATCGCCGCCCAGGCTATTGGCGCGATAGACTCGCGGCACTGTAATTGCAGTGCAGACCATCAGCTTGCGGCATCTACTGGATCAGCCGCCAACCAAGCAGCCAAGGCTGCGTGCCATGCATTCCATGCTTAGCGCGGTGAAGCTAAAAAACTAAAGCGCCGCCACCACCGACACGCCATGGTCGGCCAGGCTCAGGCCCATATCGGCCCCCACACTGAGCACATGCACCAAATCTGGCGAGACAACAAATATCGAGCCCAATTCGGTATCGAAGGTGTATTCATAAAAACTGCCCAGATAAGCCGACTTGGCCAAACGGGCAGCGATGCCACTGCCGACGGCGTGGATATGCCAGGCCTCGGGACGGACCGCCACTTTGACTTTACCGACGGCCACGTTTTGCTTGGGCTTGATCACCAAGGGGCCTAGTTTGACTTGTCCATCCGATTGGGAGACTCCAGGGAACAACATGGCTTCGCCCATAAACCCTGCGACAAATTCTGAGCTGGGGTATTCGTACAAATCGCGCGGCGTGCCGCGCTGGGCAATGGTGCCGTGGTCCATCACGATGATCTGGTCGCTCACGGCCAGAGCCTCGCTTTGGTCGTGCGTCACATAGGCCACGGTCAGGCCCAGGCGCTGCTGCAGGCCACGAATTTCCTCGCGCATTTCGCGGCGCAGGCGCGCGTCCAGGTTACTCAGTGGTTCGTCAAACAGCAGCACAGCAGGCTCTAGCACCAGGGCCCGCGCCAAGGCCACGCGCTGCTGCTGGCCACCCGACAGCTCGCTGGGCAGGCGGTCGTTGTAGCCCACCAAACCTACGTTTTTTAAAGCATCGCTGGCGCGGCTTTGGGCCGTGGTTTTGGCGATGCCCGACATCTTCAGGCCGTACATCACGTTCTCCACCACGTTCATGTGCGGAAAGAGTGCGTAGCTTTGGAACATCATGCTCACATTACGTTCGGCAGGGCCCAGCGTGGTCACGTCTTTGCCGTCCATGATGATCTGACCACTAGTGGGTGATTCGAGCCCGGCAATCATGCGCAGGGTGGTGGTTTTGCCGCAGCCTGAGGGGCCCAGGATGGTTGTTAAAGAGCCTTTCTTAATCTCGAAGCTGATGCCATTGACAGCCAGCGGCGCTGATGCATCGCTACCGTAACGCTTGCAGATGTTTTTAAATTCAACGCCGTGGGTCATGTTGGTTTCCTATTGGTTGATCCGAAATTCACGGTGTTAGGAGCTTGGATTTGGCTGCGATATTGCTTGCTTGCTTTCGAACGCTGGGAACCTAAGACCTGGGCTGTGCACGCCCTGGCACTTGGTGTGCACAGCTCCGCGGCTGTCCCCCGGGGCGGCCTAGGGCCGCCGCCTCCTCCTTTATGCCGCTGCGCTGTGCACACCAAGCGCCAGGGCTGCGTAATGGGACGGTTTGGAGCCACACGGTGGATCGCCAATCGCTTTCGCGAGAGCGGGCCGGCGGTGTAATCAGCGCAGCGGCATAAAGGGGGAGGCAGCGGCCCTAGGCCGCAACGGAGGACAGCCGCGGTGCTGAGTACACCGTCGGCCTGCTCCCGTACAAAACAAAAAGACGAGCCGAGAGCGGACAAAATATCGGGCATCGTAAACGCCATCAATGCGCCGGAATCGCGACAGACGTAACCGCCGCTTTACGCCGCCCCAGCTTACGCTCACCCACCAAAAACTGGATCAAAGCAATGGCCAGCGACATCAAAATGATCAGCACCGTGCAATAGGCCAGTGCTACACCATAGTCGCCATTGCCCACCCGACCAATGATGTAGGTGGTAGCCAACTCATTCTCAGCCGTGACAAGAAAAATCACTGCACTCACCGTGGTCATAGCGCGGACGAAGCTGTATACCAGCGCTGCAACGAGAGCGGGCTTGAGCAGGGGCAGCACTACGTTAAACAAGGTTTGCGCGGTCGATGCCCGCAACATCAGCGAGGCTTCGTCCAGCGATTTGTCCAACTGTTTGAACGCCGCTGTACCCGCCCGCACACCGACGGGTAAGTTGCGGAACATAAAGCACAACACAATGATGAGGCCCGTGCCGGTCAACTCCACGGGCGGTACGTTGAAGGCCAAGATGTAGCTCACACCCAGGACCGTGCCGGGGATGGCAAAGGCCAGCAAGGCCACAAACTCGAACCAGCCCTGGCCGCGAAACTCTGTGCGGGCCAGCAAGTAAGCAATCAATAAACCGGTGGCCGCAGTAATAGGTGCTGAGATGCCTGCCAGCTTGATGGTGGTGAAGAATGAGTTCCACGCGGTGCCCGCCCACACCATGCCAAACTCGCCCCACTCCAGGCCAAAAGCGGTCTTGAAGTGCGCCAAGGTCAGCGTGTAATCGCGGCCCCAAGTTTGCACAAACCCGCCTGCAAAAGCAAACAGGTAGACGATGACGGTGAAGGCCAGCCAAGGGTAGACCACTGCGTTCAAAGTGCGGCGCACCCCATCGGGCAGGGCCATGGCAATACCGGCGTCGCCTTTGCCACTGACAGTGGTGTAGTTTTGCTTGCCCAGCAAGCCGCGCTGCACGGCAAACACCAATAGCGCAAACACCGTGAGAATCCAGGCCAACGAGGCAGCGCGGCCTTGGTCATACTGCGCGCCGACGATGGCAAAGAAAATGTCGGTGGACAGCACTGCAAACTGGCCACCCACGACGATGGGGTTGCCAAAGTCGGCAATGCTCTCGATAAAACCGACCAAGAAGGCGTTGGCCAAGCCGGGCTTGAGTAGCGGCAGCGTGATGGTGAAGAACGTTTTCTTGCGGTCAGCACGCAGCGTTTGCGCGGCTTCTTCCAGGCTAGGCGCTACGCCCTGCACTACGCCGCGCATGATCATAAAGGCGATGGGGGTGAAGGCAAAGGTTTGCGCTACCCACACCCCCTGCAGGCCATAGAACCAACGGGTAGGCGGTATGCCAAAGGCATACTCTAGAAACTGGTTGACGATACCTGCACGGCCAAACAGCAAGATCAAGCCCAAGCCTACGACGAATGGTGGCGTGATGATGGGCAGCAGCGCCACCACGCGCAGCGGCGTTTGGATGCGCGGGCCTGCGCTGCGCTCGGCCATCAGTGCCATCATGGTGCCCAAGATGGTGGTGCTGGTCGCAGTGAGCAAGGCCAAGAACAGCGTATTCCACGCCACACCGCAGCGCATACCGCCCGCCAAACAGTTCAGGCCCCACACCCGTTCGTTGCCAATGCGGTTAAAAATAGCCGTGAAAGCCCACTGTCCCTCTTCGTTTAAAAACGCGCCGTACAAGGCCTTGGACACGGGGAAGGCAATGAACATTACCAGCAGTACGGTGCACCCGAGCACCGCCGAGGCCACAAACAAATCGCCCTTGAAGTAACCGCGCCGCGCCACGCCAAAGGCCGTGATCATCACCAAAGACAGCAAGGCGACGAAGGCACCGATGCCAATCCCAAACTGGTTCTTGGCCAGCGCACCAAACTGTGCGTTGAACAGCTCAAACGACCAGCCTTTGGAGCCGATGAAAAATCCGCTGGCCACTAAACCCACAAAGCCCACCAGGCCCCCGGCCAGAAACCAGTTGCCCTGCGCTTTGCCTGCGGGCATGGACAAACCTGCCGCTGCCATCACCATACCGATGAGACCCACCAGCAGCCATTTGCGTCCATGCACCACGGCTTGCACAATGCCGTTAGCCGTCTCTTGCCCGCCCATGATCTGCGGCAGCGCGCTGTACCACGCGGTATCCTGGATGGCATACCACGGCAAGAGAAGGTAGGCCAGCAGGCCAATCACCATCCAGATATGAATAGCTTTGTTGGGGTTTTTATTCACTGTGGTTCAAAGACTTTTGATCAGGAGAGAAAATCGGACTTGACCGAACGCAGAGGACGCAAAAGCTCGCAAAGAACGCAAAAGAAAACCAAAATTCAGTTTATTTTTTTGGTTTTTGGTTTTCTTTTGCGCCCTTTGCGTAATTTTTGCGTCCACTGCGTCCGGAAGTTTCTTCTCTTCTTTCAGCAAGCGTTTATCGCGGCAAAGAATTCACTTCTTTTTCCCACTTGGCTATCAAGCGGCGGCGCTCTGCGGAGGCGCCGTATTTGGCGTAGTCGTAGTTGATGAATTTGATCTTTTTAAAGTCGGGAATGCGCGGGTCATTCTTGGCGTTTTTATTTGACGGCAACTGGAACTGCTTGGCGGCTGCCGCCATTTCTTGCGCGCCCGGGGTCAAAGCCCATTCGTAAAACTTCTTGGCTGCTTCCAGATTACGCGCGCCCTTGATGATGCTCATCGAGCCAATTTCCGCGCCCGTACCATCACTTGGCGTGATGGTTTCGATGGGGAAACCCGCCATTTTTTCGCCCGGGCCATCGTGCACAAAACTGATTGACACCGTAGTCTCACCGCGGGCAGCCGCCTTGATCGGACCGGTGCCACTGCGGTTGTATTGGCTGATATTTTTATGCAGTTGCTTCATGTACTCAAAAGCTTTATCCTCACCCATCAGCTGCACCAAGGTAGCCACCATGGTGTAGGCGGTGCCGCTGGAGGCAGGGTTGGCAACCTGTATCTCGCCTTTGAACGCGGGGTTCAATATGTCGGCCCAAGTTTTAGGTACGGGCAGTTTTTTCTTGGCCAGAAGCTCGGTGTTGTAGCCAAAACCCAATGGGCCTGAATAAATGCCCACGGTTTTAAAGGCCGACTGTTTGGCCTGCTCTTGCGCCCAAGGGTAGAGCTGCGCGATGGCAGGAGATTTGTATTCCAGCGACAAGTTTTGCTCCGCCGCCTGCAAGTGCGGGTCGCCCGTACCGCCAAACCAGATATCGGTCTTAGGATTGTCTTTCTCCGCGATCAATTGCGCCAGCGCCTCGCCCGAGCCTTTCATGGAGATGTTGATCTTGGTGCCCGTGGTTTTGGCATACACAGTGCCAATCATGTTGCACCACTCAGCCTGAACAGAGCAAATCACGTTGACAGTTTGCGCCTGAGCGGGGAAGGCTGCAAACAGCGCGCCTGCGAGACCTAAAGCGACGGTAGACATCGTTTTCATACATGAAGGAATTAAGTTACTGATATGAGTGAATATAATTAATTATTCATCCCGATAGTTACAGGGTTTACACTGAAATATTGAGACATTCGCTTCTCACAAGCTGATTTTTTCGCTTGATTTAGCACAAGAAACTGAGTTACATTACGGTAACTACATGACGACCCTATGAGCTTTAACCTTGTTTTATTCGGTGGCACGGGAGATTTGAGCTGGCGCAAGCTCATGCCCGCCTTGTTCCAAGCCTTTCGCCACGGTACGCTGCCCACTGGCGGGCGCATTATCGGTGTAGCCCGTGATGAGCTTACCGATGTGCAATACCGAGAGCTGATCCGCACGCGCTTTGAACGGGTGGAATTGGCCAAACGCCCTAGCAACGATGAATTTGACCGTTTTGCCGCCATGCTGTTTTACCAACGCATGGATTTATCCCTACCCGAGGCCTATGCTGCGTTAGGGCAACGCTTGGCCGAGCGCCCAGCCGACACCACGGTGATCTACCTCGCCACGTCGCCCAATTTATTCACCATCGTGTGTGAACAGCTGGGCGCGGCGGGCCTGAACACCCCGCAAACCCGCGTGGTGCTGGAAAAACCGCTAGGCCAAGACCTGGCCAGCAACCGGCAAATCAACCACACCGTGCTACAGCACTTCAGCGAAAAGCAAGTGTTCCGCATCGACCATTACCTGGGCAAGCCATCGGTGCAAAACCTGATGGCGCTGCGCTTTGGCAATGCCTTGTTTGAGCCGGTGTGGCGGCGCGAGCACATTGCCAATATCCAGATCACCATTGCCGAAGACCTGGGGGTGGAGAAACGTGGCGGCTATTACGACGGCATCGGCGCTCTGCGCGACATGGTGCAAAACCACACCCTGCAACTGCTGTGCGCCATCGGCATGGAGCCGCCCATCAACGCGCATGCCGATGCCATACGAGATGAAAAACTCAAAGTGCTGCGCTCGCTAGCCCGGTGGACACCGCAAAGCTTGCAGCAGCACGTGGTGCGTGGCCAGTACACCGCCGGCAACATTGGCGGCGTAGCCGTGCCGGGCTATTTGAACGAACCCGGCGTGAGCCCGACCAGCCATACCGAAACTTTCGTCGCCATCCGCGCCGAAATAGCCAACTGGCGCTGGGCTGGTGTGCCTTTTTACATCCGCACCGGCAAGCGCCTGGCCGGGCGTGAGGCACATATTGTGGTGAACTTTCATCCTGCGCCGCATGCCATTTTTAACACCCCTGCCGGTTTGGCCAACAAGCTCGTCATACAGCTGCAACCCAAAGACGGACTAGAGCTGCACCTGATGGCGCAAGGCCAGACCAACCGGCGCGACACCGGCAGCCTGAGCAGCGTGCAACTCGATTTGGATTTTGACAAACGCTTTGGCATCGAGCGCGTAGGCGCGTACGAGCGCCTGCTGCTCGACGTGATCGATGGTCGCCTGAATTTGTTTGTGCGCAGCGACGAGCAGGAAGAAGCCTGGCGTTGGGTAGAGCCCGTGTTGGACTACTGGAAAACCGACAGCGTAGCCCCCCGCAGCTACGCCGCAGGCACTTGGGGCCCCAGCGCCGCCAGCGCGATGATTGCCCGCGATGGATTCTGTTGGGAAGAAGAGACCTAAAGCATGTTAGACCGTATCAAAGCCTCGCTTAGCTCTCTGGCACCCGCGGAGCAGCGCGTGGGCAAGCTGGTGCTGGCTGACCCAAGGGCTTTTGCCAATCTGCCTGTCAGCGAGCTGGCGGATCGCTCGCATGTGAGCAAGCCTACCGTGGTGCGCTTTTGCCGCAGCATGGGCTACGACGGATTGAGCGACTTCAAACTCAAGCTGGCAGGCAGCGTGAGCGAGGGCGTGCCTTTTATCCACCGCAGCGTGGACATGGACGATAAAGTCGGTGACGTACTGGTCAAGGTGATCGACAACACCGTAGCGGCGTTTTTAAAGTACCGCAACGATGCCAGCAGCTTTGCCATCGAGAGAGCCGCCATTGCGTTGACCGAGACCTATGCCCAGCGCGGCCGCATCGAGTTTTACGGCGTAGGCAACTCGGGCATCGTGGCGCAAGATGCGCAGCACAAGTTTTTTCGCCTTGGAGTGACCTCCATTGCCTACAGCGATGGCCATATGCAGGTAATGAGCGCCTCTACATTGGGCTCAGGGGACTGCGTGGTGGTGATCAGCAACTCGGGCCGCACGCGCGACCTGATGGACGCTTGCGACATTGCCCGCAAAAACGGCGCCACCACCATCGTCATCACGGCGAGCGGATCGCCCTTGGCAGCAGCAGGCCACGTTCACCTGGCCGCCGACCACCCCGAGGGCTACGACCGCTACAGCCCCATGGTGTCACGCCTGCTGCATTTGATGATCATTGATATTTTGGCGACTTGCC
>JAYVDN010000697.1:0-3817 GCA_043749385.1 Polaromonas sp. | reverse complement strand
TGGCACTCGCGGGCGGGCTTGAGAAAGGCATGGTCGGGTTTGTCGCGGCGCAGCGTCCACGGGACATGGCCGCGCAGGGCAAACTGCTCGACGGCGTTCATCACGGTGGCGACGATCAGGCCTTTTTTGAACCAGCTCTTGAAGTTGCGCGACTTGTGCAGCTCGGTGTGCAGCCAGCTCTTCTCGAACGCTACGGGGTAGGCGGCCAGCTCGTCGCCCGCGCGGCCTGCCTGGATGGCCTCAAAGGCGGCCTCGGCGGCCAGCATGCCGGTTTTGATAGCGGCGTGCGAGCCCTTGATGCGGCTCACGTTCAAAAAGCCTGCATCGCAGCCCACCAGCGCACCGCCGGGGAACACGGTTTTGGGCAGGCTCATCAGCCCCCCCGCAGTGATAGCGCGGGCGCCGTAGCCCAAGCGTTTGCCCGGTTGGATGCCTTTGGACTCGTCGCCCTCCAAGTACCAGCGGATATTGGGGTGGGTTTTCCAGCGCTGGAACTCTTCAAACGGGCTGAGGTAAGGGTTGCTGTAGTCCAGCCCGGTGATAAAGCCGAGGGAGACTTTGTTGTCTTCCATATGGTACAAAAATGCGCCGCCATAGGTGGCGTTGTCCATGGGCCAGCCGGCAGTGTGCATGACAAAACCGGGGGTATGGCGGGCTGGGTCGATCTCCCACACTTCTTTGATGCCCAGGCCGTAGCTTTGCGGGTCTTTGCCTGCGTCGAGCTTGAATTTTTCGATCAGTTGCTTGCCCAAGTGGCCGCGCGAGCCCTCGGCAAAAATGGTGTATTTGCCGTGCAGCTCCATGCCTAGCTGAAAGTCTGCCGTCGGCTCGCCTTCTTTGCTGATGCCCAGGTTGCCGGTGGCTACGCCCTTTACCGAAGGTAAACTCCCGGGCTCTGCGCCTTGGTCGTTGTACAAAATTTCAGCGGCCGTAAAGCCCGGGAAGATTTCCACGTCCAGAGCTTCCGCCTGCTGGCCTAGCCAGCGCGTGACGTTGCCCAGGCTGACGATGTAGTTACCGTGGTTTTCAAAACACTCGGGCAAAAACAGGTTGGGCACGCGCATGGCCCCTTGTTTTCCCAGGAACACCATGGCGTCACCGGTAACGGGCTGGTTCAGTGGCGCGCCTAGCTCTTTCCAGTTGGGGAAAAGCTCCGTCAGCGCGATAGGGTCCATGATGGCGCCGCTCAAAATATGGGCGCCAGGTTCAGAGCCTTTTTCCAGCACCACCACTGAAACCTCAGCGCCCTTTTCAGCAGCCAGTTGCTTTAAGCGAATGGCGGTGGCCAGCCCGCCGGGGCCGCCGCCCACCACGACCACGTCGTACTCCATCGTCTCGCGCGGGCCGTATGTTTTTAAGATTTCTTCGTTTGTCATGGTGTGCTCGATAGATAATGCTCGTAACTCCGCGTATTTTAGGTGGTGTAAAGCGTTGTTGGCAGTCTTGCCCGGCGCAATGGACAGTATTTGAAGAGGACTCTCTAAATGGCTTACGAAATTGATCTCACCGGCCGTGTGGCCCTGGTAACCGGTGCCTCCAGTGGGCTGGGCGCGCAATTTGCCAAAACCTTGGCCAAAGCCGGTGCCGCCGTGGTGCTGGCCAGCCGCCGCGTGGACAAGCTCAAAGACCTGTGCCACGAAATTGAAGCCGAGGGAGGTGCGGCCTACTCGGTGCAGCTGGACGTGACCAACACCGCCAGCATCAAAGCGGCTGTGGCCCATGCCGAGACCGAGGTGGGCAGCATCGACATTTTGATCAACAACTCTGGTGTGTCTACCACCCAACGGGTGCAGGATGTGAGCGAGGAAGACTACGATTTTGTTTTTAACACCAACACCAAAGGCGCATTCTTCATGGCCCAAGAGGTAGGCAAGCGTATGCTGGCACGCTCCAAAGGCGCAGCGCCCGGCACCTTTGCAGGTGGCCGCATTGTCAATATTGCGTCGATGGCGGGCCTGAAGGTGTTGCCGCAAATTGGCGTGTACTGCATGAGCAAAGCTGCCGTGGTGCACATGACCAAATCAATGGCCTGCGAATGGGGCAAATACGGCATCAACGTGAACGCCATCTGCCCCGGCTACATTGACACTGAGATTAACCACCACCACTGGCAAACCGAGCAAGGCCAAAAGCTGGTGCAAATGCTGCCGCGCAAGCGCGTGGGCAAACCGGAAGACCTGGACGCACTGCTGGTGATGCTGTGCAGCGATCAAAGCCATTTTGTCAACGGCGCCATCATTGCGGCGGATGATGGGTTTGGTGTTTAACTTTGAGGTTGAACGGACGTAGCTTTTAAGTCGCAGAGTGGCAGTGTGTTAACTGGCATATTGGCTGGCCTGGCCGCTGGCGCACTGTGGGGGCTGGTGTTTGTCGCTCCCCGTATGGTCAATGGTTTTACAGCGGTGGACTTTACTGCGGGTCGCTATATTTCGTATGGTGCGTTGTCTGTAGTGCTGATGCTGGTGCTGCGCAAATCATCTAGCCTGCCTACTCCCTCGCAAGCGCTGTCGGCGCTGGGCATGAGCGTGCTGGGCTTTACCGGCTACTACCTGCTGCTGGTCTACGCTATTGCCGACGCGGGCACCGAGGTGCCCAGCCTCATCATTGGCACGATTCCCATTTGGATCATGATTTTGGGCAAACCAGCGGCTCTGCGCTGGGCGGGCTTGGTGCCCGGCTTGGTGCTGACCCTGCTGGGGCTGGGCTTGATGGTGCAGGCCACATTGGGCGCAACGGAAAGCGCGCCTGCTGGCTTGCATTTTTGGCGCGGCGCGGCGTTTGCAGTAGTGTCTATGGCTTTTTGGACAGCCTTTGGCTTAATGAATGCCGCATGGCTCAAAAAGCACCCCGAAGTGAACGCCATCACTTGGGCCAACTGGCTGGGGGTGGCCACAGGCTTAGGCTCCTTGGCCCTGTGGCTAGTGGCGGGATCAGATATAAAAGTGCTTCTAGCCCAGCAGAATTTTGCGCAAGCAGCTATTATTTGTATAGCTTTGGGTATTGGCTCTGCATGGATTGCCACTTACCTGTGGAACATCGCCAGCCAGCGTTTAAGCGCCAGCCTGTGCGGCCAACTGATTGTGAGTGAGACGATTTTTGCGCTGGCATATTCTTTTATCTGGGATGGTCACGCACCCACCGGCATGCAGGCCGTGGCGTGTATGTTGTTTGTCGCCGGTATTCTTGCCAGCATCCGCGCGCACCGTTAAAGTAATCCGTACTACGCAAAAAATGCAAAGCGATGTACGCGTAATCTCCAAAAAATTTAGACCATGAAAATACTAATCCCTGAAAAGAAAAAACTCGTTTTTGAGATGACCATCCCGATCCGCTGGGGCGATATGGATGCCATGGGCCATCTGAACAACGGCACCTACTTTCGCTACCTGGAGACCATCCGCATCGACTGGATGCACAGCATTAACGCCGTGCCCGACCCGAAAGGTGAAGGCCCCGTCATCGTGAACGCGTTTTGCAATTTTTACCAGCAACTGGTCTACCCCGGTGATGTGCGGGTAAAAATGTATGCCAGCGACCCCGCCCGCACCACCTTTGAAACCTGGGGCACGATGGAGCGCGCCGATACGCCGGGCGTGGTGTGTGCAGCCGGTGGTGCCACTACAATTTGGGTGGATTTTCCGACACAAAAAGCGGTAACTTTGCCAGACTGGATGCGTGCTCTGGTTAGTGATTAGCGGATGCGCTCAGCGCGCCGAACTGCGGCAATACTGGTTACGTGCTCTAAAGGGACAATTTTCATAACCGTTTAGGCCTGTGGCCCAATAAAAAATCGCGGGAGCAGCTACTGAATTAATAG
>JAYVDN010000696.1:0-9447 GCA_043749385.1 Polaromonas sp. | reverse complement strand
TTGAACATCCACAGCGTGTAAGCCGCACCAAAAATTAACGCCGAAGCAGCGGCGAAACCAATCCAGAAGTTGTATTTCACGCCGCCCAAAATCACCATCCACTCGCCCACAAAACCCGCAGTGCCTGGCAAGCCGCAGTTAGCCATGGCAAAGAACAGGCCAAGCGCCGCAAACTTGGGCATGGTGTTGACCACGCCGCCGTAGCTGGCAATTTCACGCGAATGCACACGGTCATACAGTACGCCGATGCACAGGAACATGGCAGCAGACACAAAGCCGTGGGCAATCATCTGCACAATGCCGCCAGCAACACCCAGGTCGTTAAAGATAAAGAAGCCCAGTGTGACAAAACCCATATGCGCAACCGATGAGTAGGCCACTAGCTTTTTCATATCTTCCTGCACCAAGGCCACCAGGCCCACGTAGACCACGGCAATCAAAGACAAGGCAATCATCAACCACGCGTATTCATGCGCGGCATCGGGCGCGATGGGCATGGAGAAACGCAAGAAGCCGTAGGCACCCAGCTTCAACATGATGGCAGCCAGCACAGCCGAGCCACCGGTAGGTGCCTCAACGTGCACGTCGGGCAACCAGGTGTGCACTGGCCACATGGGCACCTTGACCGCAAAGGCCGACAGGAAAGCGAAGAACAACAAGGCCTGCGCGGTACTGCCCAATGGCAGCTTGTGCCAGGTCATGATGTCAAAACTGCCGCCCGACTTGGTGTACAAAAAGATCAGCGCAATCAGCATCAAGAGCGAGCCGAGCAAGGTGTACAAAAAGAACTTGAAGGCGGCGTAAATTTTATTGGGACCACCCCAGATGCCGATGATGAGGTACATCGGGATCAGCGTGGCTTCAAAAAATACGTAGAACAAAATGCCATCGAGCGCGCAGAACACGCCGATCATCAAGCCACTCAAAATCAAGAACGCACCCATGTACTGGTTCACGCGCTCGGTAATCGCCTCCCAGGCCGACAGCACCACCACGACGGTGATGAAGGCGGTAAGCGGCACAAACCAGAACGAAATACCGTCCAGGCCCAAGTGGTAGTTCACGTTAAAGCGCTCGATCCACGGCGATTTTTCGACAAACTGCATCGCCGAGGTACCCAGCTTGAAGCCGTCGTACAAAGGCAAGGTCACTAAAAAGCTGGCCAGTGCACCCACCAAGGCCACCCAGCGCACCGTGCGCGCCTGGTCATCACGGCCCAGGGCCAATAACAGCACGCCGATGGCTATCGGCATCCAAATCGCAATACTCAACAAACCCATTGTTCTTATCCTTCTTATTTGTTGAACACCACAAAGTACGTCATCAGCACAAACAGGCCCAGAATCATCACCAAAGCGTAGTGGTACAGGTAGCCGGTTTGCGCACGCCGCACCAGGCCTGATACCAAGCCCACCAGCTTCCAGGAGCCATTGACCAAACCACCATCGATCAAGGTCTGGTCGCCACCCTTCCAAAGGCCCGTGCCCAGCATGCGGGCACCGCGCGCCAACACATTTTCATTGAACCAGTCCATATAGTATTTGTTTTCCAACAAGGTGTAGATCGGCTCGACACGCGCTTTGATCTTGGCGGGCAAAGCGGGGTTGATGATGTACATGTAGTAGGCCAGTGCCACGCCAGAAAGCGCTAGCCAAAAGGGCAGCGTCATCAAGCCATGCAATGCGAGTTGTGCAGCGCCGTGGAATTCTTTGGCCAGCTCTTGCATCGCCATGTGCTTGCCGCCATCGACAAAGATGGCGTCTTTAAAGAAGTCACCAAAAAGCATGGGCTGGATAGCCATGAAGCCCAGGAACACGGAGGGAATGGCCAGCAGCACCAAAGGCGCAATCACCACCCAAGGCGATTCGTGCGGCTTGTCGGCGTGCCCGTGGTCGCCATGCCCATGGTCATCGTTGTGGGCGTCCGGGTTTTGGTCAAAGCGCTCTGTGCCATGGAACACCAAAAAGTACATGCGGAACGAATAAAACGCCGTCACAAACACACCCGCCATCACTGCAAAATAGGCAAAGCCTGAGCCGTACAACTGGCTCGCCTTTACCGCCATGATGACTTCGTCTTTGGAGTAGAAACCGGAGAACAATGGCGTGCCAATCAGGGCCAAAGAACCCAACAATGAGGTGATCCAGGTAATGGGCATGTATTTGCGCAGCCCACCCATCCAGCGAATGTCCTGGTTATGGTGCACACCCATGATGACCGAGCCAGCGGCAAGGAACAGCAAGGCTTTGAAGAAGGCATGCGTCATCAGGTGGAACACGGCTACCGAGTAGGCTGAGGCGCCCAGCGCTACTGTCATGTAGCCCAGCTGCGAGAGCGTGGAATACGCAACGACGCGTTTAATGTCGTTCTGGATGATGCCCAAAAAGCCCATGAACAGCGCTGTGATCGCGCCGATGACCATGATGAAACTCAAGGCCGTATCACTCAGTTCAAACAGCGGTGACATGCGCGCCACCATGAAGATGCCGGCTGTCACCATCGTCGCCGCGTGGATCAACGCCGAGATGGGCGTGGGGCCTTCCATCGAGTCGGGCAACCAGACATGCAAGGGAAACTGGGCCGACTTGCCCATCGCGCCGATGAAGAGGCAAATGCAAATGACGGTGACCAGCATCCAGTCGGTGCCGGGAAAGCTCAGTTTGGCCAACTCGCCCGCTTTGCCAAACACTTCGGCATAGTTAAGGCTGCCGGAAAAGGCGACGATCAAGCCAATGCCCAGAATAAAACCAAAGTCACCCACCCGATTGACCAAAAAGGCTTTCATGTTGGCAAAGATGGCTGTGGGTTTGTTGTACCAAAAACCAATCAGCAAATACGACACCAGGCCCACGGCTTCCCAGCCAAAGAATAACTGCAGCAGGTTGTTGCTCATCACCAGCATCAGCATGGAGAAGGTGAACAGCGAGATGTAGGAGAAGAAGCGGTTGTAGCCTTCGTCTTCTTCCATGTACCCGATGGTGTAGATGTGCACCATAAGCGAGACAAAGGTCACCACACACATCATCATGGCGGTCAGGCCGTCGACCAGGAAGCCGACTTCCATCTTCAAACCGCCAATGACCATCCATTCATACAGGGTGGCATTGAAGCGGGCGCCGCCAATCACGGCCATCAAGGTTTGGGCCGAGATGATGAAGGCGATCAACACGCCCAGAATGGTGAAGAAGTGGCTGGCCCGGCGGCCAATCCAGTTGCCACCGAACTGGGTGCCCAGTACGCCAGCAATCAGGGAACCCACCAGCGGTGCCAGGGGTACGGCCAATAAAGTAGATGCTTGCAAAGTTGCGCTCATGTTGTTTTTTAGCCTTTGAGCGTGTTGAGTTCGTCTGCCGCAATGGTTGCGTTGTTGCGGAACAGCAAAACCAGAATCGCCAAACCAATGGCCGACTCAGCCGCTGCCACCGTCAGAATGAAAAACACGAACACCTGGCCGTGCAAATCACCGCCATAGTAAGAGAAGGCCACAAAATTCATGTTCACCGCCAGCAGCATCAGCTCAATGGCCATCAGCAACACGATGATGTTTTTGCGATTCAAGAAAATGCCGATCACCGACAGGGCGAACAATATCGCACCAAGGGAGAGGAAATGTCCCAGTGTCAAGCTCATGTTTTGGCTCCTTGTACAGCCGGTGCGGCACCCGCATCACTTAAGGCAGTTACACCTGAACCCATCGCGTCTATTGCGGGACCAGGTGCTTTTTTAGTAGCGTCCATTTTGATCACTTGCATCCGGTCACGGGCTTTCACACGCACCTGCATGGAGGGGTCTACGTACTTGCTGTCTTTGCGCTCGCGCATGGTCAGGGCAATGGCAGCGATGATGGCCACCAGCAAAAGAACAGCGGCCACTTCCAGGGGGTAGAGGTACTGGGTGTACATCAGCTTGCCCAGCTCTTTGGTATTGGCCGCTTGGCCTGCGATAGCTTGCGCGGTTTTAGACGCTTCACCTTGGTCAAAACCACCCATCAGCACCCAGGCCATTTCCAGCGCAATCAAAGCACCCACCGTGGCAGCCAAGGGGAAATGCTTCCAGAAACCCCGGCGGATGCTCTCGGTGTTGATGTCCAGCATCATCACCACAAAAAGGAACAGCACCATCACCGCGCCCACGTAAACCAGCACCAGGGCAATGGCCAAAAATTCGGCCTTGAGCAATACCCATACTGCCGCAGCTTGAAAGAAAGCCAGCACCAGGTACAGTGCAGCATGCACCGGGCTGCGGGCGGTAATCACTTTGAATGCCGCGAACAGCAGCACTGCGGAGAATAGGTAGAAGAAACCGGTTTTGATATCCATTTTTATAATTTCGACAAAGGCTTATCGGTATGCAGCATCTTGCGCACGGCTGGCGGCGATTTCTTTTTCGTAGCGGTCACCCACGGCCAAGAGCATATCCTTGGTGAAGTACAGGTCGCCACGTTTTTCGCCGTGGTATTCCAGAATGTGGGTTTCAACGATGGAGTCCACCGGGCAGCTTTCTTCGCAGAAGCCGCAGAAGATGCACTTGGTCAAATCAATGTCGTAGCGGGTGGTGCGGCGGCTGCCGTCGTCGCGCACCTCGCTCTCAATGGTGATGGCCATGGCAGGGCAGACGGCCTCGCACAGTTTGCAGGCAATGCATCGCTCTTCACCATTTTCATAGCGGCGCAGGGCATGCAGGCCGCGAAAGCGTGGTGACTGTGGTGTTTTTTCTTCCGGGAACTGCACCGTGATTTTGCGGCGAAACGCGTGTTTTCCTGTGAGCGCAAAGCCTTTGAACAGCTCAAACAACATGAAGCTGCCGAGGAAGTCTTTCAACGAGAAGGCGGGAGAGGCCAGTGTAGTCATAGCAAGCGCTCTTTATTTCCAAATATTCCACGAGGTCTGCATCCAGGCAGCCACCACGACCAGCCACACCAAGGTGACGGGGATAAAAATCTTCCAACCCAAACGCATGATCTGGTCATAACGAAAGCGCGGGAAGGTAGCACGCACCCAGATGAACAGAGTCACGACGACAAAGGTTTTCAGGCCGAGCCAGATCCAGCCGGGAATCCAGTTGAACACTGCGCTGTCCATGGGTGAAATCCAGCCGCCCAGGAACATGATGGCAGCCATGCAGGAGATCAAAATCATGTTGGCGTACTCGGCCAGGAAGAACATGGCAAAGGCCATGCCCGAATACTCCACCATGTGGCCCGCGACGATTTCAGACTCGCCCTCGACCACGTCAAACGGATGGCGGTTGGTCTCGGCAATGCCAGAGATGATGTAGACCACAAAGATCGGCAGCAACGGCAACCAGTTCCACGATAGGAAGTTAAACCCCATGGCAGCAAAATACCCTGTGCCCTGCCCTACAACGATATCCGTCATGTTGAGCGAGGCCGATACCATGAGTACCACCACCAGGCAAAAGCCCATGGCGATCTCATAGCTGACCATTTGTGCCGAGGCACGCAGCGCGCCCAGGAAGGCGTATTTGGAGTTGGAGGCCCAGCCCGCAATGATCACGCCGTAGACTTCCATCGACGTGATGGCCATGATGAACAGCAAACCCGCATTGATGTTGGCCAGAGCCACTTCGGGCCCAAACGGCACCACGGCCCATGCGGCCAGCGCGGGCATGATGGTCATGATGGGGCCGATAAAGAACAGGCTCTTGTTGGCCGCAGCGGGAACAATGATTTCTTTGGTCAACAGCTTCAAGGCGTCGGCGATGGGCTGCAACAAACCCAACGGGCCCACGCGGTTGGGGCCAATGCGGATCTGCATCCAGCCAATGGCTTTACGCTCCCACAGGGTGAGGTAGGCCACCAAACCCATAATGGGCAACACCACCAAGATAATTTTGATCAGGTTCCAGATGACAGGCCAAGCCATGCCGCCCCACCAGGGGGCCGCGATCAGGCCTTGACCGAAGCCGTGTATCACGTCGATCATGCTGGCGCTCCTTGCAGAGCAGGAGCGGCTTCTGGAGATGCAACGGCCGCGCAAGCTACAGTAGCTTTAGCATCCGCCGTCAGTTGCAGCGACGGTGCGCGGCGCACGATGCTGTCAAGCTGGTAAATGGCAGCACTGGCAGGTTCGCCTGCAGCCGCCTCCAAACGGATGGCAGCTTTGGTCGTGTTACTCAGCTTGCCTGCGGGCACAAGCTCAGTATCCGCCTTCACCAATTTGGCCAGCACGTCTTGCGAAGATTCAAACTCAAACTCCGGCACACCGAGCATATTGCCCAGCACGCGCAGCACTTTCCACGCGGGGCGGGTATCGCCTAATGGCTTTACGACACCGTGGAAGCTTTGCACGCGGCCCTCAGCGTTGATGAAGGTTCCGGCAGTCTCGGTAAATGGTGCAATCGGCAGCAGCACGTCGCTGCAATCCATATTGGCTTTGAAAGGGCTGAGCGTAACGACCATGTCGGCCTTGATGTCGGCATGGCTTGCACTGTCAAACTTGGGCTCGGTATTGAGCAAGATGGCAGCGCGCAATCCGCCTGCGAGCATTTGGGCGGCGTTTTTCCCGCCTTTTTGCGGTGTAGCACCCGCGAACTGAGCGCCCACGGTGTTAGCGGCTTCAGTAAGGTAGCCCACCGTCGCGCCGGTTTGCTCGCCAATCCAATTGGCCAAGGCCAACAATGACGATGCATTGGCGTGGTGCGCTGCGGCGTTGCCCAGCAGCACGGCTTTGCGTTCACCACCCAGCAATGACTTGGCTATCGCCTTGGCAGCGTCCGTTGCGTTACCGGCGGCAGGTGCAGAGACGCCCTTTTCCAATGCAATGCCAGCGGCAACATCGGCCAAGGCCTGTACCCATTGGGCGGCGGGCACGGTCATCGCATTCACTACCGGCATGGCCCAGTCACGCACTACCGAATTAATAGCCGATACCGAACCACCCTTGCGGACGGCTTGGCGAATTCGCTGGGCAAAAAGAGGGTGATCTTTGCGCAGATTACTGCCCACTACCAGCACGCGCTGCACGGTGGACAGGGATGCAATCGGCATGCCCAAGTAGCGCACGCCTTCGATGGCCGGGAACTCGGCATTACGCAAACGGTAGTCAATATTGTCACTGCCCAGGCCGCGCACCAGTGCGCCTGCCAGGTACAGCTCTTCTACGGTGCTGTGCGGGCTTGCCAGCAGGCCGATGGACGCGGCGCTGTGGTCGGCTTTGATTTGTTTCAATCCATTGGCGACATATTCGAGTGCGGCTTGCCAATCAACTTCTTTCCACACACCGCCCTGCTTGAGCATGGGCTTGGTTAAACGCTCGGGCCCGTTCAAGGCTTCGTAGCTAAAGCGGTCGCGGTCGGCAATCCAGCATTCGTTGACGGCTTCGTTCTCTAGCGGCACCACGCGCATCACTTGGTTGGCTTTGACCTGAACAATCAGATTCGCACCGGTCGAATCATGCGGGCTGACCGATTTGCGGCGGCCCAGCTCCCAGGTGCGGGCGCTGTAGCGGAAGGGCTTGCTGGTGAGCGCACCCACCGGGCAAATGTCGATCATATTGCCCGACAGCTCGGAGTCCACGGTGTCGCCCACCACCGTGGTGATCTCGGCATGCTCACCACGGTGCAGCATGCCCAGCTCCATAATGCCAGAGACCTCTTGGCCAAAGCGTACGCAGCGTGTGCAGTGGATGCAACGCGTCATTTCTTGCATGCTGATCAAGGGGCCCACGTCTTTGACGGCCACCACGCGCTTTTCTTCTTCGTAACGCGAGCCACTGCCGCCATAACCTACGGCCAGGTCTTGCAACTGGCATTCGCCACCTTGGTCGCAAATCGGGCAATCCAGCGGATGGTTGATCAGCAAGAACTCCATCACGCTCTGCTGCGCCTTGATGGCCTTGTCGCTCTTGGTGCGCACAATCATGCCCTGGCTCACCGGCGTGGCGCAGGCAGGCATCGGCTTGGGCATCTTCTCCACATCCACCAGGCACATGCGGCAGTTGGCGGCGATAGAGAGCTTCTTGTGGTAACAAAAATGCGGAATATAGGTGCCCGCCTTCTCCGCAGCCTGAATAATCATGCTGCCTTCCAGGGCTTCTACTTTTTTACCGTCTAATTCAATTTCAACCATGGTGTTCTTTTGGCTTACGCTGCTACGGTGTGGGCTACGGAAAGGGGAGCGGTTTGCACGGCGCCCTTGGTATTTGCAGTCTGCGCGGCGTTGATCATCACCTCAAACTCATGCCGGAAATGTTTGATCATCGCGCGCACCGGCATGGCGGCTGCGTCGCCCAGGGCGCAGATGGTGCGGCCCTGGATGTTGTCGGCCACGGAGTTGAGCAAATCCAAATCGCTGGGTTTGCCCTGCCCCGTGTGGATGCGGTCCACCATGCGCCAGAGCCAGCCTGTGCCTTCGCGGCAGGGAGTGCACTGGCCGCAGGATTCGTGCATATAGAAGTAGCTCAAACGCTTGAGACTTTCCACCATACAACGTGAATCGTCCATGACGATGACGGCGCCCGAGCCGAGCATGGAGCCTGCTTTGGCAATCGAGTCGTAATCCATCGTGCACTGCATCATGATGTCGGCAGGCAGCACGGGGGAGGATGAGCCACCGGGGATCACGGCCTTGAGGGTGCGGCCCTTGCGCACACCGCCAGCGAGTTCGAGCAGCTTGCTGAACGGCGTGCCCATCGGCACCTCGTAGTTGCCGGGCAACTCTACGTCACCGGAAACCGAATAGATTTTCGTACCACCGTTGTTGGGCTTGCCAATGGCCAAATAGGCCGCGCCACCATTGTTGATAATCCACGGCACGGCCGCGAAGGTCTCGGTGTTGTTGATCGTTGTGGGTTTGCCGTACATGCCAAAGCTGGCGGGGAATGGGGGCTTGAAGCGGGGCTGGCCTTTTTTGCCTTCAAGTGATTCGAGCAATGCCGTTTCCTCACCGCAAATGTAGGCGCCAAAGCCGTGGAAGGCATGCAGCTGAAAGCTGAAATTGCTGCCGCAAATTTTGTCGCCCAAAAGGCCTGCTGCGCGGGCTTCTTCTAGCGCTTCTTCAAAACGGTCATAGGTTTTGAAAATTTCGCCGTGGATGTAGTTGTAGCCCACCGTGATGCCCATGGCATAGGCGGCAATGGCCATGCCTTCGATGACGATGTGGGGGTTAAATTCCAGAATGTCACGGTCTTTGCAGGTACCTGGCTCGCCTTCGTCCGAGTTGCACACCAGGTATTTTTGACCCGGAAACTGGCGGGGCATGAAGCTCCACTTCAGGCCCGTCGGAAAGCCCGCGCCGCCACGGCCGCGCAATGCGGACTCTTTAACGGTGGCAATCACCTGGTCTTGCGTGAGGCCTGGTAAAGCGCCCTCGGCAACGGGTGCGCCATCTTTGCCTAAAATCTTCTTCAGCGCTGCGTAGCCGCCGCGTGCGAGGTAGTCTTTCAAACGCCAGTTAGAGCCGTTCAAATCTTTGAAAATTTGCGGCTC
>JAYVDN010000695.1:0-1665 GCA_043749385.1 Polaromonas sp. | reverse complement strand
GGCCAATAGAATATCGCGGGAGCAGCTATGAATTGTATAGTGTTAGACATCCTTCATTAAGCTGATTAGAGGGCTAAGCAGCATGCGATAGCTATCCTGCGCGCATCTTTAAGTCCGTAGGCAGCAGTCACTGGGCCAGTCCATGCAGCTTGGCAAACGCTGCCCGCTCGCGCGCTACGTCGCCGTGGGTGATGCACTGCCTGCGAGCTGGCCCTTTGTGTTGCCGCAAGAACGCTTGGTAGGCGTTGCTTTGGTACGGGTCGCTGACGATGTAGCCGACTTTGTCTGTGCAGGGCTTGGACGGGTCTGCGGGGCAGTCTTTGAGCGTAGCGCCGTAGATGATGCGGCCGTCTTGCGTGATGCCGGGGAAGGCGCTGGCCAGTAGCTGGGTGCGGGGGCTGCTGTAGTACGGGGCCACGTTAAAGCGCTGGCCGTTGCCGTTACCTTGCGCGTCCACGCCCATGCCCGCGCCCCGGTGCACCCACCACACTTGGCCGCGGTATTCGTAGGCCACGTCGCCCGGGCGCGGGGTACCATCGGCCCCAGTTTGGGGGGGGCCAAAAATGGTTTTACCGCTGGAGAATGTGAAGGCGGCTTTGGGGGTGCAGTCTAGTTTTTTGAACTCGGCCGGGCTGAGTGACCCGCTAGAGCCTGCCTGGGCGCCAGCGTCGCCAAAGCTGAAAATGCGCATCGTCGGCTCGCCTTGGACGGGCGTTTGCGGTAGGGCCGCAAACTCCAACCCGTCCACGCTGATCATGGGAAGAGCGTACAAGGGGCCGTCTTCTCTCACGCGTTGGTTGCACAGGTTGACGAACCCGCTGTCTGCGGTGATCCGATGGCCCGCCGTGTCTACTTCGATGGTGCGGGCCACCAGCGCACCTTGGCCTTGGGTTTCGCTGTCGCCAGTGCTGTTGGGCCAGCTCATGGAGCGGATGCGCACATGGCCTGGTTGGCCGCGCACACCATCGCTTGGCAGCTCGGCAGCGGCGGCATAAAAGCCCGTCATGCCACCCCGAAATACGGGGTTTATACGATTTTTTCCTTTGCCCGCATTGCGCAACAAGCTATTGAAAGTGTAGTGATCGCCATTCACATCGACCACGTAGCGCCAACTGCCCTGCACTGGGAAGGCCTCGTTTGACAACGGTGTGTCGTGCGCGGCCACCGCTGCGCCGTCACTGCTGAGCTCGACCAAACTCACATCACCCAGCCGGCCGCCAGAGAAGCTGCGCAGCACAAAGCGACCATCGGGGCTGATGCGCTCGTAGCTGCCCAGTGCCACAGTAGTTTTGCCGTACGCATCGGTCTGCGTGCCTACCAGCGCTGCTGGCAGCTCTGCAAAGGTGTTGGCTGGTATGCATTGCTGCGCCCGCGGTATATTGACGTTTTGAGCTGAAGCCCAATGAAATATCGCGGGAGCAGCTATTAAAATAATAGTGTTGCGGATCACTTTCACTGTTGTGCCTCGCTGCGCACGCTACGCTCCATGGCCAAGGCCTTGTTTGCAGGATCGGCTGGGGCACCGGTGGCTGAACCAATAGAAGGCTTGACCGCCGACAAAGGCCGTAGCGGGGCAGACACGTCGATACGCTGGGCTATGCTGCTTGCCCACGCGGCCTCTGGCATAGCCCCAATGATGGGGTAGCGGTGCACGCCGCCAGCCTG
>JAYVDN010000694.1:0-2961 GCA_043749385.1 Polaromonas sp. | reverse complement strand
TAGCGGCGCTTGGAGCCACCTAGCACCTTGATACACAGCACGGATTTAGCGCCCGTGTTGTCGGCGACATCTAGTCGAGATTCGGTTTGGATCATTTGTCTAATCTTCCCAACTTAGCCTCTGAGGGCACTTGCAACGGCACTATCGCCATGCAAACACCAGCAGAACCAGTTTTGGGCCCGTCGCTACCTGTTTTTACAAACCGGCAACGTTTGGGCGGATATGCGCAAACTGCTTTACTGCACTGAGATTGCCTTAGCACTTCAGCACAGCAACGCCTTTTTGCGCGAAGCCTTTGATTATGCCACAAGTTTTGCGCGCTTGTCAAAGTTCTCGTTTTTCTGCCGATATTCTTGCGCAGTTGCAACTTTCATGCAAAACCGCCCCACGAGGGCGGGAACACCTTATGCTTAGGGTTTACACGTATCACTACTGAAATCCTATGGCCAAAGCTACCAAAACCATCAGTTTAGCCCTGCAAGGCGGCGGTTCACACGGCGCATTTACCTGGGGCGTGCTGGACGCGCTACTAGAGGACGGCAGGCTGGAGCTTGACGGGATCAGCGGCACCAGTGCGGGGGCCATGAATGCAATGGCCTTGGGGCATGGCTTTGCGACGGCGCAAAGCACCAAAGGTGCAAAAGGCGTAGCACCCGACCCACGCGAGGCCGGGCGGGAAGCTATGGCCAACTTTTGGGGCGAGGTGGTGCAAATGGGTGCCGCCAGCAGCTTGCAGCGCAGCATGATGGACGTGTGGCTGGGTGGCTGGCGCATGGCGGGCCAGTCGCTGCCGCAAAGTATGTTGTCGCCTTACCACACCAACCCGTTGGACATCAACCCGCTGCGCCGTTTGGTGGAGAAACTCTTCGATTTTGAACGCATTGGCAAGCTAGCGGGGCCCCGGATATTCATCTCCGCCACCCATGTGAAGACCGGCAAAGCAGAGATTTTCAGCGGCAAGCGCCTGACCAGCGCGTCACTGATGGCCTCGGCCTGCCTGCCCATGCTGTTCCAGGCGGTAGAGGTGGAGGGCGAACACTATTGGGACGGCGGCTACTCTGGTAACCCGGCGATGCACCCGCTGATTTACCGCTGCCACGCCAGCGACGTGGTGCTGGTGCAGATCAACCCCTTGGCGCGCAACGCGGTTCCCACGGATGGCGCGGAGATCATGGAGCGCATCAACGAGCTGACGTTCAACGCCAGCTTGTTGGCGCAGATGCGCTCGATGGACTTTGTCAACCGCATGCTTGAGCGCGGCCATCTGGACGCTGAGCGCTACCGCAAAGTGCTGCTGCACCGTGTGGACGGCGGTGAGGCACTGGAGGCTTTTCCATCGTCGAGCAAAACTTCAGCGGATGGCGCAACCATCGGCAAGCTGCACGCTTTGGGCCGCGAATGTGCCCAGCGCTGGTTGAAGAAACGCTTTAACGACCTGGGCGAGAAAACTACGATCGATATTGCCCGCGATTATCTGGACGATATGCGGATGGGCAGTTTGGGTGACTGATTGGGGTACCTGCGCAGTTTCGCCGCTGGCTCGGGATGATGGGCACGTCATGGAGCTCCCGACAGAACCACGAGCGCTATCTATTGCGTAGCGGCTCCCGCGATATTTTATTGGCCTACAGACCAATTGCCATATAAAAAAAGGCTCCAAAATCGCTCAATTAGTGGTTTCAAGCCGATTTTCAGGCTCCCGGAGCCTCCCCAACGCTCCAAAACGATAATTTTGGCCTGTTTTTGAGGTACTAATCGGTCTGCAGCCCAATAAAATATCGCGGGAGCAGCTAGTTAATTCATAGCGCTTTGTGTACCCTATGATGCAAACAACGTGGCCGCTGCACGCGCATCATGGCGCGCTACCCAGCTGCGTGCGGCGCTGAAATGACCGCAGCCCAAGAAGGGAACCGGGGGACGCACAGCTGACAACGGCGAGGGGTGGTTGGCGGTCAATACCAAGTGCCGCTGGTCGTGGTTATGCGCCGCAATCAAGGCTTGCTTGGCCTGCGCGTGACCACCCCAGAGCATGAACACCACTGGGCTGGCTTGGCGGGCGCAAGCCTGGATGAGGCTGTCGGTCAACACCTCCCAGCCGCGCTTGGCGTGGCTGGCGGGCTGCGCCTCTTCTACGGTGAGGGTGGTGTTAAGCAGCAGCACGCCTTGCTGGGCCCAGTGTTGTAGCGAGCCGTGGGCGGGCGCTGGCAGGCCCAAGTCGCGCTGCCGCTCTTTGAAGATATTGCGCAAACTGGGCGGTATTTTCACCCCCTTCGCCACTGAGAACGCCAGCCCCTCGCCCTGTGCGGGTCCGTGGTACGGGTCTTGGCCCAAGATGACCACCTTTACGCTGGCCAGCGGCGTGAGCTGCAAAGCGCGCAGGGGCTGGGGTGGGTAAATGGTGGCGCCGCCCGTTTGGCGTTGGCGCAAAAAAGCTTGCAGTGTGCGGCCTGCCTCGCCTTGCCAAAACTTGGCCACCACCGCCTGCCAGTCATCCGCCACCGCCCAAGGAGGCGGCTGCAGGGTGCGCGCGGCCTTAGCGGCTGCATCGGGTTGCGGGGCCGCATGCAGAGGGTTTGGGGCGCCTAAACCAGAGAGCAAATCAGCCATAAGTCCAATAGAATATCGCGGGAGCAGCTATATTATCAATAGCGAATAAGGTGACGCATAAAGACTCAAGCAAACAGCTTGGCCAGCGCCAAACCGGGCTCCTCAGCGCGCATAAAGGCCTCGCCCACCAAGAAAGCATGCACGCCGGCCGCTCGCATTTTTTGCACGTCTTGCGCGCTGGCAATGCCGCTTTCGGTCACCAACAGCTTGTCTTTGGGCACGTCGGCCAGCATGCCCAGAGTGGTGTCCAGGCTGACTTCAAAGGTTTTGAGGTTGCGGTTATTGATGCCCAGCATGGTTTTGGTGGGCACGTTTTTCAGTCTAAGCGCCCGCTCCAGCTCGGCGCGGTCATGC
>JAYVDN010000693.1:0-8629 GCA_043749385.1 Polaromonas sp. | reverse complement strand
GCTTGATCTCGTCCCACTCGCACTTGTTGAGCGAGGCCCCGTCGATCTCGTTGTCGAAGTGGCCAATGTTGCAGACGATGGCTTGGTCCTTCATGGCGGCCATGTGCGCATGGGTGATCACGGCCTTGTTGCCGGTAGCTGACACAAAAATATCGGCCTTGTCGGCAGCGTATTCCATAGTCACCACTTTGTAGCCTTCCATTGCGGCTTGCAGCGCGTTGATCGGGTCTACTTCGGTCACCCATACTTGGGCGCTCAAAGCGCGCAAAGCTTGGGCAGAGCCCTTGCCGACATCGCCGTAGCCTGTCACTACCGCTACTTTGCCAGCGATCATCACGTCGGTCGCGCGCTTGATGGCATCGACCAAAGATTCGCGGCAACCGTACAGGTTGTCAAACTTGCTCTTGGTGACGGAGTCGTTCACGTTGATGGCGCGCATGGCCAGCGTGCCTTTGGCCGACATTTCGTTCAAACGCAGCACACCGGTGGTGGTTTCTTCCGTCACGCCGATGATGTTTTTCAGGCGGCGGCTGTACCAGGTAGGGTCGATGCGCAGCTTGGCTTTGATGGCGGCAAACAGGCATTTTTCTTCTTCGCTGCCGGGCTTACCCAGCACTTTGATGTCTTTCTCGGCCTTGGTGCCCAAGTGCATCAACAAAGTGGCATCGCCACCGTCGTCCAAAATCATGTTCGGGCCATCTGACTTTGCGTTGCCGCCGAATTCAAAAATACGGTGGGTGTAGTCCCAATAGTCTGCCAAGGTCTCGCCTTTGTAGGCAAACACGGGGGTGCCTTGGGCTACCAACGCAGCAGCAGCGTGGTCTTGGGTGGAGAAAATGTTGCACGATGCCCAGCGCACGTCGGCACCCAAAGCTTGCAGGGTTTCAACCAGCACGGCGGTCTGGATGGTCATGTGCAGCGAGCCGGTAATGCGCGCGCCTTTGAGTGGCTTGGCTTTAGAGAACTCTTCACGAATCGCCATCAAACCGGGCATTTCGGTCTCGGCAATGTTCATCTCTTTGCGGCCAAAAGCGGCCAAGGACAAATCCGCAATCGCGTAATCTTGTTTTTTCAGGGGTTTCACTACAGCGTTCATGTTTAGCTCCGTAAGTTAGAACGAGCCACTGAACATGCTGGGGGTTGCCGGGGCACTCACCGCACAGTTTTCAGTGGGTGAGCGCAGTTAGAAACTTGAACCGCTTGAAACTATATTCAAGCGGCGTTTCCGAGCCTCGACCACTTTGCGTGGCCTGCAGCGCTCCTCGGATTGGTATATTTTAGCGCACTGTAAGGTAAGCCCTTGATTTGTGCTTTTTTAGTTGCATTCGGTGTGTTGGCAATCTTTGCCAAACTGCTAAAATACACTGCATGACCACCGTGACCATGAACATCTCCCTCACCGAAGACTTGAAGTCTTTTGTAGACTCGCGCATTAAGGCCCGTGGCTATAGCTCGGGCAGTGAATATATGCGCGACCTGGTGCGGCGTGATGAAGAGTTGGCAAAAGAAGAGCGCTTTAAAACGCTGATTCAAGAAGGCTTGGAGTCTGGCCCCGGCAGACCGTGGGAAGACATAAAAGCGCAAATGCAGGCGCGCAGTAAAGCGCATCGCCAGCAAACTGCCAAAAGCACCGCTGCGACGCGCAAAGCCGCCTGACACTGTGAAGCCCTCTGTTCTGAGTGCGGCCGCCGAGGCCGATGTGCTGAATGCGCATGCGTATTATCTAGAGGCTGCTGGCGACAAAGTAGCGGACAACTTTATACAGCAAACCGAGACCGCGCTGCTCCACCTGCAAAGCTTTCCAGGCACCGGGTCTAACCGTTATGCACAGATGAGCCCGCATGCGCATCTGCGCTTTTGGACTTTGAAGCGATTTCCGTACGCCGTGTTTTATATTGAACGCGACACCGTGATAGCCATCGTGCGCGTGCTGCACCAAGCCAGCGACATTCCTTTCCATTTGGATGCCACACCGGCTCCTGGCGTTGAACCCAACGCCTGATTTTTATAGTTTGAACCCGCCTGTGACCTACGCACTAGAAACCAAACGCCGCCGCACCTTTGCCATCATCTCGCACCCCGACGCGGGTAAAACTACGCTGACCGAAAAGCTCTTGCTGTTCTCGGGCGCTATCCACATTGCGGGCAGCGTGAAGGCGCGCAAGGCTACGCGGCACGCCACCAGCGACTGGATGGAGATTGAAAAGCAGCGCGGCATTTCTGTCGCCTCCAGCGTGATGCAAATGCTGTACCGCGACAGCGTGATCAACCTGCTGGACACGCCCGGCCACAAAGACTTCTCCGAGGACACCTACCGCGTGCTCACCGCTGTAGACAGCGCACTGATGGTGATTGACGCGGCCAACGGTGTGGAGCCGCAGACCAAGCGCCTGATTGAAGTGTGCCGCCAGCGCAATACGCCCATCATGACCTTTGTGAACAAGATGGACCGCGAGGGCCGCGACCCGATTGAACTGCTGGACGAGATTGAGCAAGCCCTGGGCATGCCCTGCGTGCCCATGACCTGGCCTGTGGGCCAAGGCAAGCAGTTTGGCGGCATTGTGGATTTGCGTAAAAAACATATGCGCTTGTTTAAAGCCGGCAACGACAAGGTGGACGAGTCGCAGGACGAGACCATTGCCCTCTCGCAACGCGATGTGTTGCTGGAGCGCTTTGGCCACGAGTTTGTACTGGCCGAAGGCAACATCGAGCTACTGCAGGGTGCAGCCCCCGCCTTCGACCAAGAAGCGTTTTTTGCTGCCAAGCAAACCCCCGTGTTCTTTGGCTCGGGCGTGAACAACTTTGGCGTGCAAGAGGTGCTGGACGCGTTGGTGGACCTGGCCCCGCAGCCGCACCCGCGCATCAGCAGCGGCAAGAGCGGGAACTCAGTGGTGGTGCAGCCCGAGGACGAAGGCTTTAGCGGCGTAGTCTTCAAAGTGCAGGCCAATATGGACCCGTCGCACCGCGACCGCATTGCCTTTGTGCGCATGTGCTCGGGCAAGTACGAGGCGGGCATGAAGCTCAAGGTGCAGCGTACCGCCAAAGAGCTGCGGCCCACCTCGGTCGTCACCTTCATGAGCCAACGGCGCGAGGCCGTGGAAGAGGCCTACGCCGGTGACATCATCGGCTTTACCACCCACGGCGGCGTGCAGCTGGGCGACACCATCACCGCAGGCCGCGCCGACCAGGCCGACCTGCAATACACCGGCCTGCCCTTCTTCGCGCCCGAGCTGTTCCAAACCGTCGAGCTGGCCAACCCCATGAAGAGCAAGCAGCTCCAGCAAGGCCTGATCCAGCTCGGCGAAGAAGGTGCCATCCAAGTATTCCGCCCGCACATGGGCGGCAACATGCTGCTTGGCGCCATCGGGCAACTGCAGTTTGAAGTGGTGCAGCACCGCCTGAAAGGCGAGTACGGCGTAGAGTGCCGCCTGATGAGCAGCAGCTACGTAGGCGCGCGCTGGGTAACGGCCGACACACCCGAAGAGCTGAAAGTGTTTACCGAGAAAAATGCCGGCAAGCTGGCGCTGGACGGTGCCGACACCCTGGCCTATCTGCTCACCTCACCCTATGACCTGCGCCTGACGCAGGAGCGCCACCCGAATATCAAGTTCCATGCGCTGCGCGAGCATGCGGGGTTGGTGTTGCAGAAGGGTTGAAGGCTATCCGCAGACCATCGCACGGGTGTTGGCGGATACCGCCGCTACGCCGATTTACCATTTGTGCCACAGCTTATGGCACCTTCAGCCGTAGCTGAAAATACTGCTGTAGCGCCAAAAATATATAGAGAATCAGCCTACAGCGCAATGAAATACCGCGGGAGCAGCTATCAAAATTAAAGTGATGAAATATCCTGCCAGGGCTGTTAGTTCACCCCCTCACTTCACCCTTCAAGATCGCACTCAAAGCCACATTCACATAATAGTTGCCACGGCCCAGTCTTTGTTTTTGCAAAAACCCACCCTCGGCTAATTTGTCCAGGTATTTGGTGGCTGTCATGCGCGTCACCTGCAAATCTTGCTGCACAAACTCTATTTTTGTGTACGGATGCATGAACAGATTGTTGATCAAGTCTTGGCTGTAAAACTTATAGAGCGTGCGAATGCGCTCTTTATAGTCTTGTACCGCGGCCTGTATGGCCTCTACTGTGGCAATGGCTTGCATCGCGGTCTGCTCCACCGCATCCAGCATGTAGAGCACCCACTCCTCCCAGCGGTCTTGTGCCCGCACGGTTTGCAGCAGCCGGTAATAGTCGGGCTTGGTACGCACAATGTGGCTGCTCAGGTACAGCACGGGGCTGTCCAGCAAACCTTCTTTTACCAAATACAGCACATTGATGATGCGCCCCGTGCGCCCATTACCGTCATAAAACGGGTGAATGCTTTCAAACTGGTGGTGAATCAGCGCCATTTTGATGAGCGGGTCTACATCCATCAGTGCCGCATCATTCATAAAGCGCTCTAAATCACGCATCAAAGCGATGATCTCCGCCGGGTCTTGCGGTGGCGTGTAGATGGTTTGCCCATCGCTGTTCTTTAGCGCGGTACCCGGCAGCTTGCGAAAGCCCGCGTTGTTGCGCTCCAGCTCGGCCTGAATGTCAATGATGTGGTTTGCCGTCAGCAAGCCGCTGCTCTGCACTTGCGCGAAGCCCACGCGCAAAGCCTGGCGGTAGCGCAGCACCTCTTTAGCAGCCGGGTTACCCGCCTGCTCCGGCAGCGCATCGTCCTTAAACAGTTCATCGTGCGTGGTAACGATGTTTTCGATCTCCGAGCTGTCCTTGGCCTCTTGCAGCCCCAGCGCGTTGATCAAAATGCGCTGGTTCGGTATCGCCCCCGCAATCCCCTTGAGCTGCGCCAAACAACGGCTGCTGGTGGCCAGTTTTCTCAAAATAGCAGGCGCATCAAACCTGGCCGCATTCAGTTGCTCAAGCGGGTGAAGGGTAGGCATAAGGCGCTCTCCATGGCTACGACATGTATAAAAAATATGATTATTTATGCATATTAGCATCAACATGCTTAAAAATCTCTGTTTTTTATGCATTTTGTGGGTGATATGCATAGAGTTTGTTCTAGTTGGCAGCGCCGCCATTCCCCCTACTCGCTATTTATTCAGTAGCTGCTCCCGCAATATTTCATTGGGCTAAAGGCTAATTTCGATCTAAAAATAGCCTGCAGCCTAAGATATATGCATGCAATTGCCCAAACCTGGCCACCATCGAGCAGATTGAGCGCGAGCTGGGTGGCGACGCGGCTACCTAAGCATTCACACATCAAATCAGCCTGTAGCCTAATAGAATATTGCGGAAGCAGCTATTAAAATCATATCAACCGGATGCCTCATGAGAGCCGCTAGCTACGCCATTTTGGCGGGCTTGCTGCAAAGCCTAGGCGCGCTGCACTTGTTTGGCTCGGCCCTGCGCGGCGACGACGTGGCAGGCAGCGACCTTGCCCCGCCGGGCCTGGAGGAAGATGTGCTCACCCCCAACGGCCTGCCCGCCAGCTTTCGCGTGCAGGTGCTACTCGACGCTGTATCTGTGTAAGCCCGGCGTCCAACCCGCGAAGGTGGTAAGCAGTCCCCGAAGGTGGTAAGCGGGGGAGCCCAAAGGCGGCAACGGACTTACGACCTTCGGGGAACATTAAAAGCAGATAGCGCGCATGGAATTTGCTATATATTCAGTAGCTGCTCCCGCGATATTTTCTTGGGCTACAGCCAGATTCACATCCGAAAGAGCGTGCCAGAGCAAGACTTTGCCCACCCAGCAGCACATTTTCAGTACCCATCCCAAAATACATACGTTCCCATCTATACAAAGGAGCCCACCATGCTCGCCACCGCCAAAGTTTTTACCGCCGGCCACAGCCAAGCCATACGCCTGCCCAAGGCGTTTCGGGTAGACGCACGCGAGGTGTGGATCAGTAAAAACGAGGTCACCGGGGAAATCACGCTCAAGCCCAAAGAAAGCGAAAGCCAGTGGCAACGCAACCTGGCCAAGCTGTTCCGGCTGCTTGGAGAAATCCAAATTACCCAAGACTTCATACCCGCGCGCGCCGAAGACGCGCCACGCAACCCGTTTGCCCAATAGGCTGAGCCTTTGGCGGCGAAAGGCACCCCGCCGTGACGCAGTACCTGCCGGGCACCCACACCATCAGCAGCTTCATCCAAGGCACCAACCCGCGCTCACCCAGCGCATGGCGCAGGCCATGCAAGCCCAGACCATCGCCACATCCGCCATTTGCCGCGCCGAGCTGCGCTACGGCCAAGGCCTGATGGCCGCCAACGACAAGCGCCGCGTGCCCATCGACTTGTCACTGCACGAGCTGCCCTCCCTGTCGTGGACCGTGGCCGCAGCAGACCGCTATGGCGACATCCAGGCGCAGTTCAAAAGACAAGGCCTGCCCATGGGCGAGATGGACACTTTAATTGCCGCCCACGCGCTGGTAGAGAACCTGATTTTGGTGACCCACAATACGCGGCATTTTGAGCGGGTGCTGGGGTTGAGGGTTGGATGGTTTAACGCGAGAGAGGTGGGGATTTTTTTAGTTGTGATTGACTGAGAACACTAGGTAGATTTCGATTTAGGCAATCGCCTTTTTATTTTTATTTCATCAACCACCCTATCAAAATCAGACCTGAAAGCCTTGTCTTGTGTTGCTCTAAATTTCTCATATTCTGCTATCGCGTATGTTTTAGCCGACTCACTACTGACCCTCCCGAAGCCATTTAGTACATCGTAGGAGTTAAAGCGCAAAAATTCATCGAGTTTTTGCACCCAGTCCTTCATGGTCATGACAATTTTTCGCTTAGCAAACAGTTCTGCTGAACCAAGATAGTTTTCCACCAAGCGCTCCAGTTCATCCAGTTCATCCGGGGTCAAGAAGTTTTTTCCGACGATATCTGACTTGAGAACAACGCCATCTTTATGCATGTTGGCGTAATGTGTAAGCCCCATATTCGGTTTTTTCGCATCAGCTCTATCTTTTATTAACTCAGCTGCCGTGTGGTGATGAATTGCATAGTGAAATTTGTTCTGAACTTGAGCAAAAAATCCGTGTGTAATCGGGGAATTTTTATCGTAATCACTGCTGCATTGGCTGTACAAATCAGTGACTTTTTGCCAGAACATCCGCTCTGAAGTGCGAATCTTTCTAATCCGCTCAAGCAGTTCATCAAAATAATCTTTGCCAAAAAGCTGATTGCCTTGCTTAAGGCGTTCGTCATCTAGGGCAAACCCCTTAACGAGGTACTCCTTCAGAATAGTCGTTGCCCAGCGCCGGAACTGCGTAGCTTTGTAAGAATTAACCCTATAGCCGACGGAAATAATTACATCTAAATTGTAGAAATTAACGTTGTAATCGCCACCATTATCAGTAAGTGTTCGGATTTTCCTAATAGTTGTTGATACCTCTAACTCATTGCTTTCAAAGACGTTTTTAAGATGTTCATTGATTGTTGGAATGGAAACATCAAAAATATCAGCAATTCCCTTTTGTGATGCCCATACAGTCTCTTCGCCAAGTAGCACTTGGACCTTAATAGTTCCGTTTTCAGAGGCGTAGAACATAAACTGTTCCACACCCTCTGACATGCCTGCATCTGACGGCAAAGGCGATGTACCAATAAGCTGGGGGGCGGAATTTTCCTCCGTTGACTTATTGATAATTTGCACAGTACCAATCTCCACAGCTAGCAAATCAGTGGCGAAAATATCAACGCCGCGATTTTGAGCAATTTCAAGCATCTTGGCATGCCATTTACTTGGTACGGCCCCCTTCTTTACCCAGTAGGCAATCGCGCTCTGCCCAATCCCCAGCTGCTCAGCCAGGGTGGACTGCCCACCATATTTTTTAACCAATTCCTTAACATTCATATCAAACCTCCAGCGCATATTATAATCAATTTATTTGATAAATCAATTTACTTCATTTACAATTCAAGCATGCGGCGATGCTTACGGGGGTATGTGACCTGATATGCGTCGTAAGCGCTAGAGAACCCAATAGACAGTCTGTTTGCACTTATTACAAGGAAATGTGATGCCGAAAATCGAGGGCCCGCTAAAAAAAATCCTGCGCACCAAGCCAACGGTGACAACGCGCGCGTATTTTTGGAAAATACCGCACGACTCTGGACGCGAAGATATCTGCCTGAAGCTTGGCCGATATAAAAAATCCGGCTGGTTCGACACGCCCGAGGAGTTAGAGATAAAGAACCCCAAAAGCGAATTGACTCTAGATCACGAAGAATTCCAAGCGCTCATCGGCTTCATTCAAGAAAGCTATGAGCCATTCCGACAAGGGGTCAAAGCTTTTATTCCTCTAGATCGTCCGTTTGATACGGACAACGCAGCCCAAGTGAAAGCTCTTTTTTCGTTACCCGATAAGGGTAATTTAGTTCGGTTCATACTGGATAACGAGATCATTTCCGACGATCTCACCGAGGGCTTGCGCCAGGCCAAACGAGTCCGTGCAGTGCGACAGTTTCGCGCCATGTTAGAGGAAGACTTGCGGGAAAATCGTTGGCAGCAGTGGTTTCAGGAAAATAGCTGGGTGCTAGGCAGCGAATTCGTCAGAGTATTAGATGAGCGCAGCATCGACACAGCAAATATTTCTGATTTTTTGATGGAGGCCTATGA
>JAYVDN010000692.1:0-2329 GCA_043749385.1 Polaromonas sp. | reverse complement strand
AGCGACTTGGCGGCCACGCCCGTGTTGCAAAAACCAATCACAGCGGTCACTTTCTCTGCCACGAGCGCGTCGCTGTGCTTGAGACCTTCGTCGGGACTGGCCTTGTCGTCTTTGATCACCAGCTCCAAGGGCCGCCCTAAAAAGCCCCCAACGGTATTGATCTCGTCTACCGCCAGTTGGATGCCGCTCAGCATCGGCACGCCAAAGTCGGCCGAGGGCCCAGTGAAAGGGCCCACCACGCCAATGCGAAAGGGTTTGCCTTGGGTTTGGGCTTGCGCGCAGGACAGGCCGATGCTGCAGAATAACGCAGCCAAGGTACAAAGTGCATGCTTCATTTTGTCTCCACAACTTGTTTCAGTTGATAGACGCAATGTAGAGGGTTCGCTCTGCCCGCCCTACAGGGTTGCTACTAAGTTGGTACGTGCACGTCAGCTAATCTTCAGGGCTTGGCTTCAGGGCTTGGTGCCACCTTGCAGCAAACGCTCGCTCTGCCAGCGCACCAAATCCAGCCACATCTGGCGCATCTCGCCTGCCAGCGGCGTGCGAAAAGCGCTGGGCAGCTCGATGGTAACTACCGGCATACCTTTGTGGATGCCGCCATAGTTGCCCAGGCTCCCTGGGAAGATGCCTACCTGGTCGAGGTACAGGCGGCCCAGCTTGGCGGGCGGTGTGGTGGGGCCGTCAAAGTCGAGCACGCCATAGGGCGCGTGGATGCTGACGATCATGTCGGGTTTGAAGCGCTCCATCTCCTCGTGCAAATACCTGGACTCGGGCTCACTCAAAGGCTTGGGGCCGGGCCACCGGCGTGGGTCGCGTTTGACTTTTTTCTCCCAATAAATCGGCGCTTCTTTGTCCCACTGGGGCGTGGGAAAGTTGCGGTTCAAGTCGACGCCGTGGGCATTGGTGCGGCGCGCAGGGCTGGTGAGCAGGCCGTCGGGGTTGAGCAAAGGCACGAAACGCCAATGGGTTTGGGCGGGGATTTCTTTGGCCAGGGCGATCCAGTGCAAAGCTAAAGAGGCCGACGAGAGCTCGTCGCCATGGATACCGCCGACCACCAGCACCTTGAGCTTGGCGTTGGGTACTGGCAGGTCGCGCACCCACAGGGGCTGGCCTTTGACGGAGCGCGATTGGGTGTCTTGCAGTTGTGCGCTTTGGCACAGTGCCAGCGGTACATTGGGCAATTTACGGCTGAAGTCTTCGCAACTGGCAGCTTGTGCTGCGGTAACTGCTATTGAATAAATAGCTGCTACTGTCCACGATTTTTTTAAGATATTCTTGAGCATGTGCCCAATTATCCACGCCCCAGCGGGCCCTTCGGATCAAGCCTGTTCATCGCGCTCGCCGCTTTCGTACAAAGTCTCACGTCCCATGCGGTCCAGCAACAGTTCCGCCGTCCACGGCAGCATGAGCGAGCCACAGCGGCTGTCGCGGTACAGGCGCTCCAGCGGCAGGTGCTTCATCATGCTTTGGCCGCCGCAGGTGCGGATGGCCATGCGCGCTATCTCGTTGGCGCCTTCCATCACGCTGTAGTGCGCCGCGTACAGGCGCAGCTTTTCGTCTTTGGATGGCTGGGGCCCGGCCTCCAGAATGGCGCGGCTGAAAATGCTCTTCATGTTCTCCAGCTGTATACGCATGTGCGCCACGGCTATTTGCTTGGTGGGGTACATGCGGCGGCGCACGGGCGGCTCACCCGCCACCTCGCCGCGCAGGTACTTGACCGTGAAGTCATAGGCCGCATTGGCAATGCCCAGGTAGGTGGGCGCAAGCGTGAAGAACATGGCCGGCCAGGTTTGCGCGGCGCGGTAGTACACGCCGCGCGGCATCAATTGCTCCTCATCGGCTACAAACACGTCTTTAAAGGTCAGGTTGCGGCTGACGGTGCCGCGCATGCCCATGGGGTTCCAATCGCCGCTGATGGACAGGCCCGGCGCGGTAGCGGGCACGGCGATGTACAGCGTGTCTTTGGGGTTGGGGGTTTGGCCCTCGATGTCTTCGGTGCACAAAATGCCGTAGTAGTTGGCTGCGCCCGAGAGCGAGGCCCAGATTTTTTTGCCGTTGATGACCCAGCCGCTTACGCCCCCTTGCACGCTTTTTTTGGCGCTGGTACCAAAGGGCGCGCGGCCTGCGGCGGCGGCCGTACCCTCGCTGAAGGGCTGGGCATACAGCGCGCCATCATTCACCACGCGGGCAAAGTGCAGCGTGCGCCGCGCGTGGTGCTCGGCAAGTTGGTTGGCCGTCAAATCCATGCTGTCGAGCAGCACACCCGTCCACATAGTGGAGCTGATATGCATGTTCAGCGTGAGCGCCGTCGCCCCGCAAAAGCGGCCCA
>JAYVDN010000691.1:0-2494 GCA_043749385.1 Polaromonas sp. | reverse complement strand
TGCGTCCGGAAGTCCGGTATTCGTCTTTACGTTTACTTAGGCGCCGAAACGGTCACCAAAGCAGGCCGCAAGACGCGGTCCGCGATGGTGTAGCCTTTTTGCAGCACGGTCACAATGGTGTTGGCTTCTTGCTCAGAGGGCACCATGGCGATAGCCTGGTGCTTGTGGGCGTCGAATTTCTCGCCCGCCGGTGGGTCGATGGCCAGCACCTTGTTGCGCTCCAGCGCGCTGGTGAGCTGGCGCAAAGTAGCCTCAGCCCCTTCGCGGATCTGCTCGATGGTGGCGTCTTTGATCGCCAGACCGGCTATCAGGGAGTCGGCCACGGGCAGCAGGCTTTCGGCGAAGCTCTCGACGCCAAATTTGCGGGCCTTGGACACTTCGTCTTCGGCGCGGCGGCGGGCATTTTGCACTTCGGCCTGGCCGCGCATGTACTGGTCTTGCAGGTCGGCATTTTTGGCTTTGAGGGTGGCGACTTCGGCTTGGGCCACCGTCAGCTCGTCCACCGTTTCAGCGTCGTTAGCGGCTAAAGCGGCTTCAATTTCTTCGGGGGATGCGTCGGCGGGCACGCCAGCGGCTTTGGCCCGCGCGGCCAGTTGGGCTGCGGCCTCGTCGGCGTTGGCAGCCCGCCCGTCTTGGGGCTGGGGCTCAGGTTTTTGGTTTTCAGACATGGATAAAAAGGTTGGCAAAAGTAATTCTTGCGCTACATATGGGGCGCTAGAAGGGCAATACAAGGGTAAAGCAGCAAAAAAATTGGGGGCCGGCATAAAAATACTGCCGCACATTCACTGCCAAAAACATAGCTACTCGCGCAATATTATAAAGCGCCAGAGCTCTTTTTTTGCATCAAAGCCAGCGCGCCAGACAAGATCAAGACCACCGCCCCGGCCGCCATCGCCGCGTTCAGGCCGTAGGTATCAGCTATCCAGCCGGCAGCCACTGGCCCCACGCCCTGGCCGATGGCAAAAATAAAGGTAAATAGGTTCATCGCCTTGGCCCATTGCGTCGGGGGCAGAGTGCGCCGGGCCAGCGCCATCATGGAGCCGGGGGTCATAAAAAACGAACCGCCCACCAGCACAGCCGACACCAGTAACATGGCCAGGCTGTTAGACAGCAAGGGCAGGGCGGTACCCACTGCGGTGCACACACAGGTAGCGGCAAAGGTGTGCGCCGGCCACCAGCGCGCCATCACGTTGCGCCACACGTAGCCCGAGGCCATGGCTGCCAAGCCCAGCACCAGCCACACGCCGGTGGCAGCCGCGTTGCCCAGCTGCATCTCGCGCAGCCAGGCGATCACAAAGGTCATGTAGACGATGTAGCCCACACCAAACAAAAAATAAGCTGTGAGGATGGGAGCAAAGTAGCCCAAACGTAGCCGGTCACTGCTTACCGCGCTGGTTTGCCCACCGATCTGCAACGCCAGCTTGGCCGGCCAAATGGAAAATGCCAAGCCCACCAGGCCCAGCACCAGCCAGCCCGTAGACCACGACCAGTCGTGCCCCAGCACGGGGTACAGGGCGACGCCGCTGAGCGCAATGCCCAGCCCGCCGCCCGCGTAATAAATGGCAATGGCGGCCGCGGATTTGGCCGGGTCTTGGTTGTAGTGCGCGGCAATCAGCGCGCCGCCGCAGGCAAACACCCATGCCGAACCCACGCCTGTGGCAAAACGCCAAGCCATCATGGTCCACAGGTCGCGCGTAATGCCGCACAGCAGTAAGGTCGTCACCGTGATTGCAAGGCCCGCTACAAACAATGTAGCGGGCCGAAAGCGCGAAAGCAAAAACATGCCCGCCAGTGCGCCTAGGCCGTAGCCCACCGAGTTGGCCGTGTTCAGCCAGCCCGACAGCGCATAGTCCCAGGCCAGGTCTTCACGCATGACCGGCAGCAGCAGCGCGTAGGCAAAGCGGCCAAAGCCGTTGACAACCGTGATGGCGGTCGCAAAGATAAGCGCTGCGAATAAAGATGGCGTTAAAGATGGTGTTTTCATAGAACTATTATTTTTATAGCTACTCGTAATCATAGACAATTGTTATTTAACCCTATGGGAATCCTATTCATGGCGCAGCCTATCAATCACTTGTGCACTTCGACTTTAACCTTACTAGCAGTAATTTTGGGCTGCACAGCCCCGGTTTTTGCGCAAACTGCGGCCGCGCCGGAAGAGGTGAAGCCACTTTGGGAGGTTGGCGTGGGGGCTTTGGCCGCTAGCCAGCCCGCTTATCCGGGCGCTGCCACGCGCACCAGCAAGTTCATCGCTTTGCCTTTTGCCATCTATCGGGGGGAAGTGTTGCGGGCAGAGCAGGGCAATGTGGGCCTGCGGGCTGTTAAAACACCACGCTACGAGGTGGACTTGGGCTTTGCGGCGTCCATAGGGTCCAACGCCAAAGACGTGCCCGCCCGCGTGGGAATGCGCGACATCGGCAGTCTGGTAGAGTTTGGTCCGCGCTTGAAAATTAACGTTGGCGATGTATCCAAAGGCCCCACCGGTGTGTGGCTG
>JAYVDN010000690.1:0-2435 GCA_043749385.1 Polaromonas sp. | reverse complement strand
GCACCCTGGTGGAATTTGGCCCACGCTTGAAAATCAACCTAGGCGACGTATCTAAAGGCCCGAGCGGAGTGTGGGTAGAGCTGCCCCTACGCGGCGTGTTTGACCTGAGCCACCGCTTGGAAAACCGTGGTGTGAGTTTTGAGCCGCAACTCTCTTTCGATGTGCCTTTGCCCGGTGGCTGGCGCGGTGGTGCCAGCACCTCGGTGATTTTTGGTTCACAAAAATTCAACGACACCTTTTACAGCGTGAGTGCCAGCGAGGCCACGGCTGCTCGTCCAGCCTACACGGCCAAATCGGGTTTACTGGCCACCCGCGCTACGTTGACCGCTTCGAAAAAGCTCACGCCTGATTTGCGGATGCTGACTTTTGTGCGTTTGGATTCTGTGTCGGGCGGGGCCAATAGTGCCAGCTCGCTGATCCAGAAGAATACGGGGGTTAGCGTGGGGCTGGGCTTGGCCTACACCTTAGGGCGGTCACAGCGTACTGGGACAGAATAGGTCTTAGGCCGGGGGCGGACTTCTGGACGCGGAGGGCGCAGAAGTTACGCAAAGGAGGCAAAAGGGGAGAAGAGAAAAAAGAGATAAAGAGATAAATAAACACCGAAAATTTAAAAATCATTTCTTTAATTTAAATTTTTGACTTCTTTTTCTCCCTCTTTTTTGCGTCCTTTGCGTAACCTTCGCGTCCGGAAGTTCTCTTCTCTTTTATGCCCTTTAAAACTCAGCCGCGCACAGCCAACAGTTCCACGTCGAACTTGAGCGTAGCGTTCGGAGGAATAGCGCCACCTGCACCGCGTGCGCCGTAGCCTAGAGCTGCGGGGATGATGAGGGTGCGCTTGCCGCCTACTTGCATGCCGGCCACGCCTTCGTCCCAGCCCTTGATGACCATGCCTGCGCCCAGGTCGAATTCAAAAGGCTGGTTGCGGTCTTTGCTGGAGTCAAACTTGCCGCCTTGCACGCCGTCGTTAAACAACCAGCCGGTGTAATGCACGCTGACCTCTTGGCCCGCAGCAGCGGTGGCACCAGTGCCTACTTCGGTGTCGATGTATTGCAGGCCGGATGGGGTAGTCGTAGTGGTCATGGTATGGGCTTTCTATGAACTATTAAAAATATAGCTGCTCCCGCGATATTCTATTGGGCTGCAGCTCAGTTTGATATATAAAACATCTCGATAAAGCATAAAAAAAGCAGCCTGGGTCGGCTGCTTTTTTGATATGCCTGGCCGCGCAATGCGGCGTGAGCTTATTTTAACCTTGAGGCGCTCTGCACTCTCTTTACTTCTTCTTGGCCTTGACCGCAGCGGTCCATTTGGTGGCAAACGCGCTCATGTCGTTCATGCGGCGCAGCAAGTCAGCGCCGCTGGAGGTGGCGATGTAGCCGTTGTCACCGTGGGTGATCAAATTGGCAGCGCGCATCTCTTTCAGGCGTGTGTTCAGGGTGTTGGGGGTGATGCCGCCCACGCTGTCTTGCAGCAAGCGGAAGGTTTGTGGGTGGCCGTCTTTCAGGGCCCACAGCACGCGAATAGCGTAACGTGACTCTAGCAAGTCGAACAGTTGGTTAACAGCGGCATTGTCCTTGGTGCTCATGGGGGGCTTCTCCTAAGTGGGGGTTGATGTTGTGGAAGAGGTTTTGTCTCGAACTGTTTGAAATATAACGCATTTTCTAAAAAACGCTACAAGTTTCATAGCTGTTAAGGCTATATTTATTGTCGCAAACCCTAATTTTGTTGCAGTTTTGCTGCACTTTTTGCACCAAAGGCTGGCGCGGGGCTTGGCTTTGGGCTTATGGGAGGTAGATTTTTTGCAGCAAGCGCATCAGGGTTTTACGCTCAGCGCCGGTCAGGCGGGCGCTGGCGTCCAGCTCCAGTGATTCGGCGGTACGCTCAGCCTCACGCATCAGTTTTTCGCCGGTTTGGGTCAGTTGCAGGGCGACAGAGCGTTTGTCGCTGGGGTGCGGCAGGCGTTCTACCAGTGCGCGTTTTTCCAGGTTGGCCAGCATGGCGACAAAATTAGGCGGCAAGATGCCCAAAGTGGTGCATAGCTGGCGGGAAGTGACGCCAGGGTTATGCGCGATGACTGATAACACCGAAAAGTCTACCGGCCGTAGCACGTAGACAGCCATGCGCTGCAAAAAAACCTCGATGATGCTGAGGGCCGCACGCCGGGCGTTGTAGCCTAGCAAAGTCTGCAGATAACTGGTGTCCACCACCTCCACCACAGGCGCGGTGGCGGTTTGGGTGCGAGCTGGGGCTTTGTTGGTGGGGTTCACGGTGTTTTGCAGCTGAAATTATTGGCATCTTCAGGGTCACCGCTTCCATTGTAATGGGCGTACGTTGGGTAGGCGCACAGAGGGCGGGTGCGCGCGGCCGACCAGTCGGGCGGCACTTCTGCGTTGGCACCGCCTGGGTTGCCCGCACCGCGCGCGCTGGCCACGACC
>JAYVDN010000689.1:0-5213 GCA_043749385.1 Polaromonas sp. | reverse complement strand
TGGCTAGCAGCTTCGCGCATAATCTGTGGCAGTGTCCCGGGTATCGTTTGGAGAATGAAATTTGTTATCGATCATACAAGCCGCTGGCTGGCCTATTTGGCCTCTTGTTATTTGTTCCATTGTGGCTCTGGCGCTGATTATTGAGCGCTTTGTCAGCCTGAAGACTAACAAAATCGCCCCCCCCCGCTTGCTGGACGAAGCCTTGACCGTATCGCGTAACGGCTTGCCCGGCCCCGATGTGGTGAGCCAGCTGGAGGCCAACTCGGCGCTAGGCGAAGTGCTGGCCAGCGGCATGCGCGCGCTCAACAGCAACCCGCGCTGCAGCGAAGACGAGCTGCGCAGCGCCATCGAGGGCGCAGGCCGCGTGGTGGCGCACCGCCTGGAGCGCTATTTGCCCGCTATTGCCACGATAGCATCAGCCGCGCCTTTGCTGGGCCTGATGGGCACGGTGATTGGCATGATTGAGATTTTTGGCGCCCAGGGCACCGGCGTGGGGGGTGGTGTGGGGGGCGGCAGCAACCCGGCGCAGTTGGCCCACGGCATTTCGGTGGCGCTGTACAACACAGCCTTTGGCTTGATGATTGCGATACCTACTTTGATTTTCTGGCGCTACTTTCGGGCGCGGGTGGATGGCTTTTTGCTCACGCTGGAACTCTCGGCGGAACGCATGTCTAGGCATTTAATGGCCCTGCGCTCAGGCAAGTAACATGCCCCCACGCTTGTCACTTCGTGTACTGCGCTGCCCCCCATGGGGGCCTTCGCGCCTTGGGGCGGCCCGGCGGCGCTCTGTCACTAAAGGGTTTACTGTATGGCCATGAACTTCAAACGCGCCAACCGCGATGAGCCAGAGATCAACCTGATTCCGTTCATCGACGTGCTGCTGGTGGTGCTGATCTTTTTGATGCTGTCCACCACGTACAGCAAGTTTACCGAAATGCAGCTCAAGCTGCCCACGGCCGACACCGATGTGCAGCGCGACTACCCTAAAGAAGTGATCGTCGCCGTCAGCAGCGACGGGCGTTACAGCATCAACAAAGCCACCGTGCAAGGCCGCAGCGTGGAAGTGCTGGCGGGCGCGCTGCAAGACGCTGCCAAGGCGGGCAAAGACAGCGTCATCATCATCAGCGCCGACGCCCTGGCATCGCACCAAAGCGTGATCGCGGTGATGGAGGCGGCCCGCCGCGTGGGCATGAACCAGATCACCTTTGCTACCCAGTCTTCGGCTCTGGCTGGAGCGAAATAAACCCCTATGTCTGTACAGGTGCCAGCACCCGCACCTGTACCAGCACCTGTGCAGGCACCCACAGCGGCCACCTTGCGCGCGCGGCTGGCTGCCAGACTACAGCGCAGCTGGGTGCAGCGCGATTGGCTGGCTTTTGCACTGCTTGACGTCTCGTGGGCCTACCGAGGCTTGGTGGCGCTGCGCCGCTTTTTGTATGTACGGGGTGTTTTGAAAAGCTACCGCGTGCCGGTGCCGGTCATCGTAGTGGGCAATGTGGTGGCCGGGGGCGCTGGCAAAACGCCCGTGGTGATCGAGACCGTGCGCTTTTTAAAGGCGCAAGGCTGGCAGCCCGGCGTGGTCTCGCGCGGCTATGGGCGCGAGATGGCGCGTGGTAAGCACTGGGTGGCGGTGCAGGTGCTTGAAAATACTGCCGTATTAGCGTCGGGAGACGAGCCAGCCCTTATCAGGCAAGCCACAGGCGCTCCCGTATGCGTAGCTACACGACGCAGAGATGCCGCCCGCGCCCTGCTGGCTGCGCACCCTGGCGTGAACGTGATTGTGTGCGACGACGGCTTGCAGCACTTGGCCCTGCAGCGCGACATAGAGGTATGTGTGATGGACGACCGGGGCGTGGGCAACGGCTGGCTGCTGCCCGCCGGCCCGCTGCGCGAGCCTTGGCCGCGCGCGGTGGATTTTGTGTTGCAAACCCTGCCCGTAGCGCCTGACCGAGCCGCCACGCCCTTCACACCGCAGGCCACGGGCCAAGATGGCACCGTAGCCCCCCCCCTGCCACTTGCCGCCGCAGCCAGCTACCAAATCCAACGCCATCTCGCCACTTTCGCTCTGCGTGCTGACGGCACACAGGTGCCATTGGCTGATCTGGCCGGTGAAAGCGTTGTAGCCGTGGCAGGCATCGCCCAACCAGAGGCATTTTTTGCCATGCTGCGGGCCCAAGGCCTTACCCTGCAAGAGACCATTAGCCTGCCAGACCACTATGATTTCAGTAGCTGGTCCCGCGATATTCCATTGGGCTGCACCCTCATTTGCACCCAAAAAGACGCTGCCAAACTGTGGCTCAAGCACCCCCAGGCGCTGGCCGTGCCTTTGGTGGTGGATATACCGGCCCCGTTCTTCGCAGCCTTGCTCAAAAAGCTATCATCCTTGCCTGGGCACAGCTAATCTTTACCGCTGCCCAGCGCCTACACACCGCAATCCCATGGACACCAAACTACTTGAACTGCTGGTCTGCCCCGTTACCAAGGGCCCCTTGAGCTTTGACCGCGAGAAGCGTGAGCTCACCTCCCGCAGCGCCCGCCTGGCCTACCCAGTGCGGGACGGCATCCCCATCTTGCTGGAGAGCGAGGCCCGCACCCTCACCGACGACGAGATCGACGCACTGCACGCCAGCAGCTCGCGCCCGTCTGATCTCAACTCGGCGTTTTAAGCCGTCCCCTTTACCGCATATTGCGCCATGACATTCACGGTTCTCATCCCCGCGCGCCTGGCCTCTACGCGCCTGCCCAACAAGCCGCTGGCCGACATCGGTGGCCTGCCCATGATCGTGCGGGTAGCCCAGCGCGCCATGCTCTCCGGTGCAGCGCGGGTAGTCGTGGCCTGCGACAGCCAGCAGATAGCGGACGCCTGCGCTGCGCATGGCATAACGGCCGTGCTCACCAAGGCAGACCATCCCTCAGGCTCTGACCGTTTGGCGCAGGCCTGCGATCTGCTGGGCCTGAAAGACGATGAGATTGTGGTGAACGTGCAAGGCGACGAGCCCTTGATGGACCCATTGCTCATCAATGCCGTCGCTGAAATACTGAAAAACCTGCCAGATTCCAGCATGGGTACTGCTGCGAACGCTATTGAATCAGCAGCAGACCTGGCCAACCCCAATGTCGTGAAAGTGGTGCTGGATGCTGCCAACCACGCGCTGTACTTTAGCCGCAGCCTCATTCCCTATAACCGCGACGCGCACCCTCTGGCACCCCAGCCGCTGCGCCATGTGGGCATCTACAGCTACCGCGTGGGTTTTCTCAGGCAGTTTCCCACGCTGGCGCAGGCGCCCATTGAGGTGAGCGAGCAACTCGAGCAACTGCGCGCGCTGTGGCACGGCCACCGCATAGCCGTGCACGTCACCCAGCAGGCGCCGGGCCCGGGGGTGGACACGCCAGAAGACCTGGAGCGGGTGCGGCGCTTGTTTGGCGCTAAGTGACTTGGGCGGCTCGGCTGGCGGCAGTTCAGGCGCTTTTGCCGATGCCCTGGGGCTTTTCAAGCGGGCTTGACCACGACTGCCAGCTGCCAAGAGGAAAACACGCGCTATGTATTACGTAGCTGCTCCCGCGATATTCTATTGGTCTGCAGCCCGATTCATACCTTAAAAACAGGTCAAAATCACTGTTTTGGAGAGTTGGGGAAGCTCCGGGAGCCCGAAAAGCGGCTGAAAACCGCAAATTTACCTGTTTTAGAGCGATTTTTAAGGCACTATTCGGGCTGCGGCCCAATAGAATATCGCGGGAGCAGCTACTATTTTGGTAGTGCCTCACATCTCCCAAGCACCACGCTCAGCAACCGGCGACGCAGCGCGCCAGGGCCTGCAGCCCCCAAATTAGAAAACCCACTCTAAAATGCATTTTTTTGCTGCATTGCAGCAAAAATGCCTTGTACTGTCACGGGATAACCCTATAATTCACCTTATGCTGCACTGCAACATATTTCGAGTCAGAGCAGTTACTACCCTCACTTAACCTTTTGGAGAAAACACCATGATGACCGTAGACCAAATCCTCGCCGCACAAAAAGCCAACGTGGAAACCCTGTTTGGCCTGACCAACAAAGCCTTCGCTGGCGTAGAAAAGCTGATGGAACTGAACATCCACGCTTCCAAAGCCGCTTTGTCCGAAGCGTCTGACAATGCCAAAGCCGCCCTGAGCGTGAAAGACGCACAAGAGCTGCTGGCCCTGCAAGCTGGCCTGTTCCAGCCTTTGGCCGAAAAGACCGCCTCTTACAGCCGCCACCTGTACGACATCGCCTCCAGCACCGGTGCCGAGTTTGGCGCTGCTCTGGAAGCGCAAACTGCCGAAGGCCAAAAGAAATTCATGTCTTTGATCGACGGCGTGTCCAAAAACGCACCAGCTGGCTCTGAGTCGGCTGTGGCCATGATGAAAAGCGCCGTGTCTGCTGCCAACAACGCATTCGACTCGGTACAAAAAGCCGTTAAACAAGCCAGCGACATGGCCGAGCAAAACTTCAACAACGTTGCAGCTACGGCTAAGACCGCTGCTAAAAAGCGTTAATTCACAAGTGATCCGTTGGCTTGCGAATGCGCGATTGTTGACCCGGTTACATATCTCGCCTTGAAATCTGGAATTTAGTTCCCATATTTTTAGAGTGCATCCCCTGAACGCTGTGTCAGCCATACGCTGGCTGGTTCGTTGTAGGTGCAGTGAAGGTTGTCTCCTCGGGTCCTTTCGATACCCATCGCGGTACAGGGATCCACTTCAAAGCCAAGTCGCAAGACTTGGCTTTTTTTTGCCTGTCAGGTTGGTGATTGCTCTTGCTGTGGGCGATTACTACTTGCTCTTCAACTCGATCAGCGCCCTCAGTTGCGGTATCGCCCGCTGCATCGCCAGCTTGCCGGCGTCTATCGAACGGCGCTTGGCGGTGAAGTCGCCGCCCTTCACACCGGCCAGCTCAGGCCGCACCACCAGCTCTGCGTCTTTCAGCTCAAAGCTGTTGATGCTTTTGCCCATGATGGCAAAGGTTTGCAGCAGTATTGCCAATTGACTGTCGGACGCATTGCCCTCGGGCGCGGAAGATATGTCGATGGCTATCACCAGCTCAGCGCCCATCTGGCGTGCAAAGCGCACCGGCACGGGGGACACCAGGCCGCCGTCCACATACTCCACCGCACCGATCTTCACTGGGTTGAACACCGAGGGCACGGCGCTGGAGGCCCGCACCGCCATGCCGGTGTCGCCACGCTGGAACAGCG
>JAYVDN010000688.1:0-7622 GCA_043749385.1 Polaromonas sp. | reverse complement strand
GTGGCCAGCGGCGGCCGTAAACAATACATTATTCCAAGCCACTGCGGCGGCGGCGGGCTTGTCTAGCGTGCCGCACTTGCGCGCCAGCGCGCGTGCTGCGCTGATTTCACGCAATATGTCGGCTTGAAAATTTGGCAAATTGCAACTCGTTGCTGCCGTCACAGTGCTGGGCGTACCAGTTTGGGTGGTGGTTGGGGGGTTGGCGGTGACTGTCGCTGTGCTGCTGGTTCCAGCCGATGGGCTTGGAGCTGGGGTTGAAGCCGGGGTTGGAGCTGGAGCTGGAGCTGGAGCTGGAGCTGGAGCTGGAGTTGCAGTGGCAGTGGCAGTGCTACCGTCCCCGCCACCGCATGCAGCCAAGCCAGTGGCACATAAAATACATAAAATTGAGTTCAGTTGCATGCTGATTGACCCTTTAAAAGAATCGGCCAGTGTATGGCACACCCTCATTTTTTGGCAGCCGGCGCATCAGACTTACACGCTCTTAAAACGCCTTGAAACTGGATTTAACTTTTTTTGACACGCAAGTGACAACCCCTAGTAGTTTGCCTCGTCACAGGGGTGACAATGGAGGTCACTTCAGTCACGCAAAAGACTTCCTATGGACGAGCCTATTCTTACCATCGATGAACGCGAAGCGATCAACTCTGGTCGCTGGTTTTCAACCCTTACACCCAGCCTGCGGCACGACATTCTGCGATGCACTTACGTCAAACGCTACAAAGACGGCGAACTCATCTGCGCGCGCGGCGACACGCCAGACGAATGGATAGCGTGTGCCAAGGGTGCAGCCCGCGTCTCGAGTACCTCGGTGTCGGGCAAGCTGGTCACCTTTGCGTACCTCGAGCCGGGCATCTGGTTCGGCGATGTAGCCATGTTCGACGGCGACCGGCGCACCCACGATGTGTATGCCCACGGCGAGACCACCATGGTGTGTGTAGCGCGGGCCGATTTCCGCAAAATACTCGCCACGCATGTGGAGCTGTACGAAGCCCTCATGCGCCTGCAGGCCCGGCGCATTCGCCAATTGTTTGGCCTGGTAGAAGACCTCAACACCCTGCCCTTGCGGTCGCGCCTGGCCAAGCAGTTGCTGCACCTGGTGCGCAGCTACGGCGTAGCCAGCCTGTCCAACGACAAAGAAATGCGCATTGGCCTGCACTTGGCGCAAGAAGAGTTGGCCCAATTGCTGGGTGCCTCGCGCCAGCGCGTGAACCAAGAGCTCAAGGCCATGGAGCGCGAAGAAATCATCCGTGTAGAGCCGGGTGGCCTGGTAGTGCGCAACCGCGACGCGTTAATGAAGATCGGTGAATCGGATGAGTGATTTTGACCATTTTGTAGGTACCGGTGCCGTATCTGAAAAACATGCTTTTGATGTTGCGGCTTTAACAGTTTGGCTGGATGTAAATTTAGAGGGCTTCAAAGGCCCGCTGTCAGTAGAGATATTCAAAGGTGGACAGTCCAACCCCACCTACAAGCTCATCACCCCCAGCAAAAGCTATGTGATGCGCGCCAAGCCCGGCCCCGTAGCCAAGCTGCTGCCCTCAGCCCATGCGATTGAGCGCGAGTATGCGGTAATGAAAGGCTTGTATGGCACCGACGTACCGGTAGCGCAAATGTACTGCCTGTGTGAAGACGAGTCCGTCATTGGCCGCGCCTTCTACATCATGGAATTCATGGCAGGCCGCGTGCTGTGGGATCAGTCTTTGCCCGGTATGACGCCCGCAGAGCGGCGCGAAATCTACACCGAGATGAACCGCGTGCAGGCCGCCTTGCATACCGTGGACTTTGCCAAGCAAGGCCTGGCCAGCTATGGCAAACCCGGCAACTATTTTGAACGCCAAATTGGCCGCTGGAGCAAGCAGTATGTAGCCAGCGCAGACGCTAAGGGGCCGATGACGCAGCCCATCCCCGAGATGGACGCGCTGATTGAATGGCTGCCCAAGCACATCCCCGCGAGCGCGCTGGACCCCAGCAAGGTGAGCATCGTGCACGGCGACTACCGGCTGGACAATATGGTCTTTCACCCCACCGAGCCGCGCGTGTTGGCCGTGCTGGACTGGGAACTGTCTACCTTGGGACACCCGCTGGGCGACTTTAGCTACCACTGCATGGCATGGCACATACCACCTGGCAGCTTTCGCGGTATCGGCGGGCTAGACCATGTGGCGTTGGGTATCCCCACCGAAGAAGAATACATCCGCATGTACTGCCAGCGTACGAAGCTCACCACACCTGACGCATTAAAGACTGACTGGAATTTCTATTTGGCGTACAACATGTTCCGTATAGCGGCCATTTTGCAAGGCATAGCCAAACGCGTAGAGGCCGGCACAGCAGCCAGCGCGCAGGCTGTGTCATCAGCGGCAGGGGCAAGGCCTCTAGCGCAGATGGCCTGGAAGTTTGCCCAGAAGGCTTGAATTTTTTAAATACCGAATACGGGCAGCCGGACGCAGAGGCCGCAAAAGTTACGCAAAGGACGCAAAAGAAGACAAAAAGAAAATATCAAAAATTAAACTAATAAAAATTCGATTCCATTTTATTTTTTGGATTATTTTTCTCCCCTCTTTTTGGCGTCCTCTGCGTGACTTTTGCGTCCTCTGCGTCCGGAAGTTCTCTCTAAACTCTCACCCATTTCACCGGAGATATAAATGGATTTTGATTACTCACCGCGCACCAAAGAACTGCAAGCCAAATTGCTTGCATTTTTCGACACGCACATTTACCCCAACGAGAAGGCCTACCACGACGAGATCGAGGCCAACACTGCCGCTGGCAAGCGCTGGACACCGCTGCAAACCATTGAAAAACTCAAGCCCATCGCCCAAAAAGCAGGCTTGTGGAACCTATGGTTGCCCCGCGATACCGCTGAGATAGCGGGTTTTGGTGGCGACCCATTGTTTGGCGGGGCAGGTCTTACCAACCAGGAATACGCGCCGCTAGCTGAAGTGATGGGCCGCGTGTCATGGTCTGGCGAGGTGTTTAACTGCTCGGCTCCTGACACTGGCAATATGGAAACCATCGCCCGTTACGGCTCTCCTGCCCTGCGTGACCGCTGGCTCAAGCCGCTGCTGCGCGGCGAGATTCGCTCGGCCTTTGCCATGACCGAGCCCGATGTTGCATCGTCAGACGCCACCAACATCGCCACCAGCGTGATCCGCGACGGCAATGACTACGTCATCAACGGGCGCAAGTGGTGGATCTCTGGCGCGGGCGACCCACGCTGCGCGGTCTACATCACCATGGGCAAGAGCGACCCCGACGCACCACGCCACAGCCAGCAAAGCATGATCATCATCCCTGCTGATACCCCGGGTATCAAAGTGGTGCGCCCCCTCACTGTGTTTGGCTATGACGATGCACCCCACGGCCACTGCGAGATGACTTTCACCAACGTGCGCGTCCCCGCAGACAACATGCTGCTGGGCGAAGGCCGCGGATTTGAGATTGCCCAAGGCCGCTTAGGCCCTGGACGCATCCACCACTGCATGCGCCTGGTCGGCTTGGCGGAGCGCTGCCTGGAACTGATGTGCAAGCGCGCCTCTTCGCGCGTAGCCTTTGGCAAAACCGTGGCTGCGCAAACCGTGACGCAAGAGCGCATTGCCGAGGCGCGCTGCCGCATCGACATGGCGCGCCTGCTTACGCTGAAAACAGCCTGGTTGATGGACATTGGCGGCAACAAGCTGGCCAAAAACGACATCGCCATGATCAAGGTGGTCGCCCCCAGCATGGCTTGTCAAGTGGCCGACTGGGCCATGCAAGTGCACGGCGGCGGCGGTATGTGCGACGATTTCCCGCTGGCCTACGCCTATACCGCAGCGCGCACGTTGCGCTTTGCGGACGGCCCAGATGAGGTGCACCGCAACGCCATTGCCAAGCTGGAGCTGGGCAAATACGCACTGGAGAAGCGTGAGGTAGAAATGCCGATCACGCGCAGCTAAGGCACGGGGAATGCCATAGATGCATGGCGCGCTACGCGCACGCCATGCATTAAGCTTCGGAAGCTTTGGAAGGCTTCAAGGAACTCAAAGCCAACTCGCACGCCGTGGTAAACAGCGTTCTTGCATGCTCCATGGTGGGCATGTCACCCGCTGTGAACTGCATGCGCAAATACGCCTTGCCACGCAGCAACATCAGTATCTTGGGCGTAGCCGGGTCAAACGCTGGCCAGGACATCAGTAGCGTGACGAGCTCAGGGCTGATCCAGGCCATAGCCGTTTCGCGCTCCTCAGCCAATATTGCATAATTGTTCAAAAAGGTATCGCCGAGGCTTTCCCAACCCACTTCTTCATAGATCGAGAGCCAACGCATCTCTTCTGGCAATTTGGGGTAAGCGATAGTTTGCAGTGTGTCGGTGTACAACGCAAAGGCGCGCTTTTCCAAATCATTTTTCAATTGGCGGCTGATCACCATGACAGCCATACCGCTGCTGATGCCCAGTTCAGCCCGGGCACGCAGTTCACAGTTTTTAATGAAATCGCGGGACGGTTTGCCTTGCTCCATGCGCCACGGTTTATCACCTATTTTGCCGTCCATTTGGTAGCCCATCCGGCCATCGCTGCGCTGCGAAAACCCCAGGCCCTGCATGCTGGCCCATTCGGAAACTTTGCTGGACTGTGACTGGCTGCTACCGGACAAAGTGCTTGGATTTGTAATTTTTTCTGCTTTGGTGGTGCGGCCAAAACCCAAAGCATTTTTTAATAATTCAAACATATCGTCGCATTTTGATCTAAAGTGCGATTATGAAAGGACTTTCCTAATGTTACAACTTTATTCGTGGCCTACGCCCAACGGTCACAAGATCCACATCATGCTGGAGGAATGCGACTTAAAGTATTCTTTGCATCCCATCAACATCGGTGCTGGAGACCAGTTTAAGCCGGATTTTCTAAAAATCAGCCCGAACAATAAAATGCCCGCCATTATTGATCCAGACGGCCCCGATGGTAAATCCATCTCACTGTTCGAGTCGGGCGCCATTTTGATCTATCTGGCTGCCAAAACCGGCAAGTTCATGCCCCAAAGCGACCGCGACAAATACAGTGTGCTGCAATGGCTGATGTTCCAGATGGGTGGCGTCGGCCCCATGCTCGGCCAAAACCACCACTTTCGCATCTACGCGCCCGAGAAGCTGCCCTACGCCATAGACCGCTACACCAACGAGGCCAAGCGCATCTACGGCGTGATTGACCGGCAACTGGCCAGTAACCCCTTCATTGCGGGCAAAAGCTACAGCATTGCGGATATGGCGATTTATCCATGGCTGCGCAACTGGCAAGGCCAAGGCATGGAGCTGGCTGACTACCCGCACCTGAAAAAGTGGTTTGACAGCCTGGAGCAGCGCCCCGCCGTGCAGCGCGGCTGCCAGCTGATGGCCGAGCTGCGCAAACCGATCAGGGATGATAAAGAGCGTGAAATATTATTTGGCAAACAGCAATATGCAAAACGCTGATCTTTCGGGGTAGAATATCAACTTCGGAGTGTGGCGCAGCCTGGTAGCGCACCTGGTTTGGGACCAGGGGGTCCAAGGTTCGAATCCTTGTACTCCGACCAATTACTCGCCCTGCAATCCTTTGGTTTGCGGGGCGATTTTCTTTGGTAATTTGATGTTTTTTGCGTGACGCTTTTTGCGTGGCGTTTTGTGTGATTTTATGCACACGAACAATGAAGTTTCTTGACTGTCCGTAGCTCAGTTGGATAGAGCAACAGCCTTCTAAGCTGTGGGTCGGGGGTTCGATCCCCTCCGGGCAGGCCACGTTTTCAATGCTAATTGAAAACTAGTTGAGAAGCCAGGCTACGATTCAAGATCTGTAGCTTTGACACCGAGCATTTCCTCAATAAAAGCCAAAGAAGTTGGATCTTTAATCACCGTCTTCAACCAAGTATGCAATGGCAAATCGCCCCATGTAGCGGCTTTATCAGCCAAATACGCTACAGGGCTATGAGGCTCGGTTCGCCGGAAGAACTCGGCTACCCGGCGCAAGCTCTCTAAAGCTTGGTCTCGATTTGTAATGGCACCACTCGCTAAAGTTTCAACGCCCTCATGGGACGAAGTGGCTTCTTTGTCTGGACTTTCATTTGCCATTTTATGGGCTGGTGACTTCAAACCGACATCGGTACCAAAGCGATCTATGGTGTTTGAAACTGTAGCCAGGGCGTCCTTGAGCTGGCTAAAGCTGGGGCCTTGGATGCCTAAGCGCTGATCTATGGCGCGTTCAAAATCTGCCAACATCGCCTGGCAATGCACTGTGCTCCTGATAAGTGCTTCATAGAACCCTTTGCTGCTCTTGCGTTTGGCTGCTTCAAGCGTCGCCATACTCGGTTGTCCTGGGCTTTCTGTAATCGCTTCGCCTGTGCGCGTGGCGGCACTCACACGTGCGCGAGCAGCTTCAAAGTCAGTCCATGAGAACGCTGTGCCTCTGCCTTCGGTCAGAGGTACTTCCTTCACTAGCTGGACCGAGCGGGTCAAGAGCCATGCTATGTTGCCAATGCGTTGTTCCGCATCATCGTCATCGGTCAAAGGATGCAGCACATCCCAGTAGCGTCCGCACAATTGGGTTAATAGTTCAAAACCCGCGGCCATACCTTCAAACTGGTGGTTCTTTGTAGCGGCCTCTACCAGCCAGCCCGCAATACGCAGGTCTTTGGTTTGTGTCGCCAACAATGCGGTGCATTTATCGTAGACAAATTGCCAATCGGCCTCTTTAATTGCAGTGACCCACTCACCCTGGTCTAGCGAGGGATCATCAAACTGCCTGGCTTTGTTGATGGCGTCTACATCGGGAGAAAACGTGATGTCGATGCCTGCTGGCGATGCTTGCGAGATGGGCTCAAGAAGATCATTGAAGTGCAACATAGGGTGGGGTGAATAGTATGTGGATAGAGACAGAGAAACTAAATTTATTGTGAAAGCCGAAACTCAATGCGCCGATTTCTAGCCCTGCCTTCACCTGTAGCGTTGGAGGCTACGGGGCGGTCCGGCCCCACCCCGGAAGCACTCATAAGTTTTGCATCGATACCTTTTATAGAAAAATAGGTTTTGACAGTTTCAGCGCGGGCCTGGCTAAGCGCCACATTACTTCCTCTCAAGCCTTGGTCATCGGTATGGCCAATAATCTCCACTTTTTGTCCTTTGAGTTTTTGCAAAGTACCCGCCATATCGTCCAATATCTGTTTACCTCTCGGTGTCAGGTCAGACTTACCGAATTCAAACTCAATCACGCGATTGGCAAGTGTTTGGTCAAGCAAACCTTGGTCGGAGGCTGTGATGCGCAAACCGTTATTGACAACGTAGCTCGGGTTCAGGCTACCGGCAACTTCACTTGCAATTTGCTGCTTCTGCGCTTCGTTGGATACCTCACCACGCATGCTCACTACGGTGCCATCCACTTTAAACTGGCCGCGTTTTATCAGCTTCAGATTGGGGTTGATAAGTTTCTGCACATTGGTATTCCAATTTGGCGGCATTACCACCGCGCCGATCGAAATTTGATCCACCACTTTATCGGCACCATAGACCTCGCGCAGCTTGGTCAAAATAGCCAGTTTACTGGGGTCATCTGGAACAGTGCCTGTAATGACAACTTGGCCTGGTGCCGCCGTTGTTGCACCTTGCACAGTATTTTGTG